>CALUYR010000040.1 GCA_944325045.1 Candidatus Gastranaerophilales bacterium | reverse complement strand
TTTGTAGGGGAGTTCTGATACTCCCCTATAAAAATGGCTATTTATCAACTGTTTGTTGTGACATAGCCTAAAAAATATAAGGAGAATTAAATGTCACTTGGTTTTACGGAAATATTACTGATACTTGTTGCAATCCTGCTGCTTTTTGGAGGGAAAAGAATTCCTGAAATTGCAAGGGCACTGGGCAGAGCTTCTTATGAGTATAAAAAAGCAAAAAATATTCTAAAAGATGAGGCAAAAGGTTTGAAAGAAGCGATTGAAGATTCGATGGACAAGCCGGAACAATATGATCCGTCAAAGGATAAGGAGCGTCCTGAAAATTAATTATGTGTGAAGAAAATGGAGAGAGTTTAATTTCTCATCTTGAAGCTTTAAGAGAAACACTGCTAAAATGCATAATTTCATTATGTGTTGTGTTTCCGTTTGTATTTTTTGCAGCGCCTCCGGTTTTGAATTGGGTTATAGACGTAATCATAGGCGGCACTGGAATTAAGCTCAATTACTTTTCGCCAATGGAAGTATTTGTTGTCCAGATTAAAATGGCATTTATACTTGATCTTGTAATCTGTTTTCCATATATGGCCAAAAAAGTATGGGACTTTATACTGCCCGCATTATATGAAAACGAAAAAAAATTCATAAAATCAATTGTGCTTATATCAAGCCTTCTTTTTGTAAGCGGAGCAGCATTTTGTCTTTTTGTAATGCTTCCTTTTGTGATAAAATTCGGACTGGGTTTTTCAGGCAGCAATATAAATGCAATGTTCAACATTTCGAATATAGCTAATCTTGCGCTAATTATGACATTATCATTCGGCGTAATGTTTCAAATGCCTCTGATAACCCATGCATTAATAAAATCAGGGGCTGTATCGTATGAAACAATAAGTGATAAAAGGCCTTACGTAATAGTAATTATTTTGATCATAGCGGGGATACTGACCCCGCCGGATGTAATAAGCCAGATTACACTCGGGCTGCCAACATACCTTTTATTTGAACTGGGACTTTTATTTTCAAAAAATAATAAAATAAAAAAGCTTGACTGATAGCCGCTATCAAGGAGTAAAATAATCTTATGCAGCAGGATAATCAAAAATACATAGATTTAGATTTTGCAAAATTAGATCTGGAAAGAGTAAAACGCCGCGGGACTTCAGAGGCCGTTTTTTGCGAATGCAAAACTGATGAACAGCTTATAAAAATATTTTCGGAATTTAAAAAGCAAGGCCAAAACATTATCGGCACAAGAGCAGCCAAACATCAGGCAGAAATTTTATCAAAAGAATTTAGAGAATTAAAATACAATGAAAGCGCCAGAGTTGTAACACTTGTTCAAAAGCCAATAAAACTTGTTGGCGAAATAGCGGTTTGTACTGGCGGAACAGGCGATATTCCGGTTGCCGAAGAGGCGGCGGAAACAGCAGAATTTTACGGAAGCAATGTAAAAAGATATTATGATGTAGGTATTGCCGGTATACACAGACTGTTTTCTAAAATTGAAGATATCAGGAAAGCAAATGTGATAATTGTAGCTGCCGGTATGGAAGGCGCATTGGGCGGGATTATAACAGGAATGGTTGATGTGCCGGTTATTGCTGTTCCTACATCTGTAGGGTACGGAAGTTCGTTTAAAGGATTATCTGCAATGCTCACAATGCTTAACTCATGCGCGGAGGGCATGACAGTGGTTAATATTGATAACGGATTTAACGCCGGCTACAGCGCAAGTCAAATTAACAGAAAAATTACCGGAGAAAAATAATTATGGTTAAAAGTTTATATTTTGAATGTAAATCAGGAATATCAGGAGATATGTCAGTTGCGGCACTTTTGGATCTCGGAGCTGATAGAACTAAGCTTGAAAAAGCGCTGGCTTCAATGAATCTTGAAAATGAATTTTCCTGCAAAATATCCGATGTTATGATTAATTCAGTAAAAGCAACGGATTTTGATGTAATTTTACCCGATCACCATGACCGCCACGAACATCATCACAATGAAGAACACCATCATTTCCACAGAAATCTCGATGATGTCAACCAGATTATTGATAAGGCTGAAATTAGTGAAAATGCCAAGAGACTTGCGAAAAAAATATTCAATATTGTGGCAGAAGCAGAAGCGGAAGTTCACGCAAAAGATATAAAAGACGTACATTTTCATGAAGTCGGAGCAATTGATTCGATTGCAGATATAGTAAGCTTCTCCGTATTGTTTGATGATATAGGAGCTTCAAACGTGTACTTCTCGACATTAACGGAAGGTCAGGGCTTTGTAAAATGCCAGCACGGCACTTTACCGGTACCGGTTCCTGCCGTATGCAAAATTCTTGCGAAATATAAAATTCCTATAAAAATTTCATCGAATGAAGGCGAAATGATTACTCCAACAGGGGCGGCTATTGCCGCTGCATTGTATACAGGCAGTAAGCTTCCGGAAGAATTTATAATAGAAAAAACCGGATGCGGTGCCGGCAAAAGGCCTTATGAAAATCCTATATTAAGAGTTATGTTAATACAAGAAAAAGGAGAATAGTTATTATGCATTTAGGAAACGGAATAATCTGTCCGGTTACCGGAATACCAATGATAGCAGTTGCTTTAGGAACAGCATTTTACGCTTACAAAAAAGCTAAAAAAGACTTTGGTAAAGATAAAATTTTACCTGCTGTAACATTAACAATGTTGGTTTTTGCGTTACAGATGATTAACTTTGCAATTCCGTCAACAGGTTCAAGCGGGCATATTGTAGGCGCTGTATTATTAGCCGCATTAATAGGGCCGTACGCAGCTTTTCTTGCTATGTGCGCAATTTTGATTGTTCAAGCAGTATTTTTTGCGGACGGCGGACTTCTTGCACTGGGATGCAATATTTTCAACATGGGATTTTTAGCCTGCTTTGCGGCATATCCACTATTATACAAACCGCTGGCTGAAAGGAGAAAATCTGTTACGGGCTCAATTTTAGCCTCAGTAGCTGCTTTACAGCTTGGAGCAATTGCGGCGGCGGCAGAAGCAGCTTTATCAGGTTCAATACCCGGAAACTTCCTGACTTTTGCAGGAACTATGCAGATTATACATCTTCCTATCGGAATTGTTGAAGGGATTGCAACCGGAGGAATAATTTTATTGACGAGATTTTTAAGTCAAAAAAATCTTTCATATATTTTTGGCGGAGTATCGCTTATTCTTGCCGGAATTATTTCTCAATACGCCTCGTCAAAACCTGACGGATTAGAGTGGTCATTGCTAAATATTTCAGATTCCGTAGTTATGCAGTCACAGTACGCGCTATATAATCTTTCGGAAGCAGTTCAGGCAAAAACAGCGATCTTTGCCTCAATACCATCTGTTTACGGAAATCTTGCAGGACTTCTGGTTACAGGAATTGTAATGTTTTTGGCGTGTAAAGTTCTTATCAGAAAAAAAGCAGCGGTTAAGGTCAATGCAGAATAAATTTGAAAACTTAAAAAATTACTTACTACAACTGGGAAAGCAAGGCTTATGTCTTGCTTTTTCAGGCGGGATCGACAGCATTGTTCTTTTATATTTAGGCAAAGAGCTTAATGAAAAATTTCTTGCAGTAACATTTAAATCTGACTTCCAAACAGAAGAAGAAATTAATTTTACAAAAGATATATGCAAAAGCCTGAATGTACGTCAGGTTATTACCCAATGTAACATACTAAACAACCCGATAATTACAGAAAATCCAAAGGACAGATGTTATCACTGTAAAAAAATGATTTTCAGAGAAGTCTGCCGGATTGCAGACGATAATCGTCTTAAATATATTATTGACGGCACAAATTTTGATGATCTTAATGAATACAGGCCGGGACTGAAAGCACTTGATGAAATAGAAATAATCTCTCCGTTTGCAAAGTTTCAAATTACAAAACAAGAAATCCGAAATTTTGCAAAAGAACAAGGAATTAAATTTTTTGATAAACCATCCACCCCATGCCTTGCAACAAGGCTTCCTTACGGGGAAAAAATTACCCCCGGCAAACTTAAAATTATAGAAGAAGGTGAAAAAATTCTTAGAAAAAATGGGGTTGAAATAAACCGCTTACGACTTCACGGAAATATTGCCCGCATAGAAATTCCTAAAAATAAATTCAAACAATTCTTAGAAAACAGAGAAAATATAATTTCTGATCTGAAAAATACCGGAATACAATATATTACACTGGATCTTGAAGGTTTTAGAAGCGGAAGTATGGATTAAAATTAATTTAAGGCTTGACTGAGAGCCACTCTAATGTTGTATGCTGAAAAAGTTATATATGGTTACGCGAATATAAAAACTTAAGGAGAGAATATGTATTTGAAAAAAATTTTATCATTATTTGTAACATTAACAATATTAGGATTTGTAATCGGAGGTAAAACTATGGCAGAAGAAACATTAACACAAAAACAAAAAAATATTGTATCAATTTCATCTTATACAGCAGCAGGAGACTTGAATAATCTTGAAAAAGCCTTAAATAAAGGATTAGATGAAGGTTTAACCGTGAACGAAATAAAAGAAATTCTTGTTCAAATGTATGCTTATTGCGGATTTCCAAGGAGTTTAAACAGCATAAATACGTTTATAAAGGTTACAGAAGCCAGAAAAGCTAACGGAATTACCGACAAATCAGGGGAAGAAGGCAAAGTTCTCTCAAAAGAAATTGACAAGAACGAATATGGAACCAAAGTTCAGACAGAACTAGTCGGGGCACCGGTAAAAGGAGCATTTGCGGAATTTACGCCTGCAATTGACGCTTATTTAAAAGAACATTTATTTGCAGACATCTTTGCAAGAGGTGTTTTAACTAACAGTGAACGAGAAGTTGCGACTATAGCTGCATTATCGACAATTCCGGGAGTTGAACCGCAATTGAACTCGCATATTCAAATGGGTAAAAATACCGGCTTAACCCAAAAGCAAATTGATGAAATTTTAGCACAAACTAAACAAAGCAGTTATCACGAAGTTTTTGCACGAGGGGAAAAAAATACAGCCTATGCAAAATACTTTACAGGGCAAAGTTATCTTAACAGATTAACAAGCCAGGGCGGGCCGATTGCTAACGTAACATTTGAACCCGGCTGCCGTAACAATTGGCATATACATCATAAAGGCGGGCAGATCCTGCTTGTAACAAACGGCCGCGGATATTATCAGGAATGGGGGAAACCCGCTCAGGAATTACACCCCGGTGATGTCGTAAATATTCCGCCGGAAGTCAAACACTGGCACGGTGCAGCCCGCGACAGCTGGTTTACTCATCTTGCAATAGAAATTCCGGCAGAAGGAAGCTCCAACGAGTGGCTGGAAGAAGTTAGCGATGAAGTTTACAATAAATTAAAATAAAAAGTGAACTTAATAAAAAATCAAAAATAATTATAGAGGTATCTTGAACCGAAAGTCAAAATCGGTTCAAAAACCTCTTTTTTATTTTTAACATTTTAACTTAATTTTAAAAGCATATTTTTTCAAGAAAAAATCAGAGTGTCATTAAGATTTTCACCGGAAGAACTTTGCTTTTTAAACTGCATTTCATAAAGCGTTTTATAATGCCCGTTAGGAATTGATATTAATTCCTCATGAGTCCCGAGTTCAACGAGTTCACCCTCATTTATCACGGCAATTCTGTCAGCATTTTTTATTGTAGAAAGTCTGTGTGCAATAATAAAAACGGTTCTATTCTTCATTAAATTATCCATTGCTTTTTGTACAATTGCCTCAGATTCATTGTCCAAAGCAGATGTAGCTTCGTCTAAAATTACAATAGGAGCATTTCTAAGCATTGCACGAGCTATCGCAACCCGCTGTCTCTGCCCGCCGGATAGCGTTAAGCCTCTCTCTCCAAGCATAGTATCTAACCCATCCGGAAGTTCCGATATCATATCCTGCAAATGCGCCGATTTTATTGCCTCCATAAGTTCTTCAACTGTTGCCTCCGGATTCCCCATCAAAATATTCTCTTTTATTGTGCCGGAAAATAAAAAATTATCCTGAAATACCATTGAAATATTTTCCCTCAAACTTTTTAGAGAATACTCCCTGATATCAACATCATCAAACTTAATTGAACCTGATTTAATATTATAAAAACGAGGCAACAGACTAACTAAAGTAGATTTACCGCCTCCTGAATTTCCAACGACCGCGATAGTTTCATTCTTGCTAATATGCAAATTTATATTTTTCAAAACCAAATTATTCGGTACATATTCAAAACAAACATTTTCAAAATCAATACTTTTTTCTAAACCTTTCAATACCTTTGGATTTTTGCAATCATGAATTGCCGGCGCTAAATCAAATAATTCAAAAACACGTCCCATTGCGACAAAAATATTTTGGATTCCGGTTAAGGTATTTCCCAAAGTTTTAACCGGCTTGTATAACAACAACAAAGAAGTAACGAAAGATGCAAAGCTACCGGCAGTCATCTGTCCCGAATTAATTAAATAAGTACCATAACCCAGAACTATAGCTATACCAATAGAAGCAATCAGGTACATCAAAGGTGACATCCAGCCGGATCTTTTATATAAAGACATCCCGATATCATAAGCCTTCCAAACCTGATCACGGAAATACCGGTTTTGTCTATCCTGCAGTCCGTAAGCAGCCATAACCTTATTTCCGCTGTAAGTTTCATTAATATTAGTCGTAATATTCCCTCCAATAACCATTCCTTTATTGGAAGCTTCTTTAATTCTGTTTCTTATTAAAATTACCGGGACAAAAGCAACACAAAGAATTAAAACCCCGATAAAAGCGAGCTGCCAAGAACTGTAAATCATAACAGCAATAAGTCCCAATGCTCCGCATAGGCTTGTGGTAATTGTTTTAATATTATCAACAATCCCGGCAGACGCGGTTCCCGGATCTCCCATATAACGGGAAATTACAATACCGGATGGATTATCGTCAAAAAACTGCGGATGCATGTGAATAAGTCTGTCAAACAAATCAAATTTAACATCATTGGTAATTCGTGCACTAACCCAATACGAAAAATATCCGTTCAGATACCTCAAAACACCCTGTAATGCAGCAAATAAAACAACACCGGCCGGAATTAAAAATGCCATTTGCAGACTTGATATAGAGATATTAAAATTATGCCAGCTGTAATTAAACGCTTTCCCGCCGATTACATAATCCATATAAGGTTTAAGCGCAAACGCCGTAACACCGTCGAGCAAACCGAGAGGAATAGCAATAGCGAACCCAAGTAAAATTCTAAACCAATACGGTTTAATATAGGGCCAAATTCTTGACAAAAGCCAACTGTACTTAAAAGAATTTTGTGCAGTAGTTGTAGAAAGTTTGTACTTGTTAATATTTCTATATTCTTTAATTTCATTATAAATCGGAGTCAATTGAGCATACTTCCACCAAAGATTTATATATCCATTTTCACATTTATCATCACCAATTGGTTTTGCATTTGTTATTGTTACAATCACAGGAGTTGTTAAATGCATATAAAATTTTGTATAATTTATTTTTGTTTCATTTGAGCAGGAAATACTTGCATTATTTCCAATCCAAGCTTCTGTATAATTATATTTTAAATCAAGAAGTTTACAATTATCAATTAAATAATTAAAACACTCAGCATCACTTAAAAGTTCATGTCCATGATAATTTTTAAGAAAATCAAGAGACATAAATTTTTCAAAAATTTTATTTTCACGCCATTTTTTTAAATTTATTAAACAAATTGAATTATAATATATTATTTTTTTTTCTATATTAAGGATTTGCTTTATTTGATCTTGGTATAAATATTCCGTTCCTGCTGCTAAATAATCTTTTATATCTTTTTCAAATAATTCTCTTAAGCTGGAATTCACAAAACAATAAGAATTTAAATATAATATTTTATCTTCTTTTATCAAATTTCCAAATTCAAACTGATGCATTCTTGGCGTTGATAAAAGTTTCTTACTTAAATTGTTATATTTATAGCCTTCAGTTTTTATAATATTAACACTTTTACAATTATCATTTTTTTCGAATGATTTTAAGAGTTTTTCATATGTATCTTTAAAAGTTTCATCCACAACTATATAAAAATCAATTATATTATCTTGATTATTTAATATAATGCTTTGCATTGAAACAATTGTCATTAATGCATTTGAATTATCTGGAGTATATGCTATTTTAATAATACTTGGCATTACGTTACATTCCTTCTTTTAGATATTCTTTTAAATACATATTTATACATTTATAGTCCTCTGTAGAATATTTTATACAATTAAGTGGATATTTTGTACAATTGCAACAACAGCGATAATCTCCAAGATTATTAGTCAATAAAGCTTTCTGAAAATCTCTATATCGTTTTGATTTAAACATTTTCTCTAAACTTTCTTCTTTTAAGTTACCTATTATAAATTCATCATCATAAGCATTTGCACATGGAATAACATTTAATCCATAAGAAATTTGCAGTATTTGTCTACCTGTCGCATAACCGACAGAACAGATCATCTCATTATTGACTGTTGTATAATTTCTTCCTTCTCCATAATTATGTAATTTTAATTTACCAAAGGAAATATTTGTATCAATTTTTTTCAACTCTTCAACTATATTATTCATCAATTTATTGTTATTTGGCATATTTTGGTTAGTATTAGGGATTGAATTACCATGATATGTGCGTACATCAATATTTACATTTGTATTAAGTTCTTTGTTCCAAATAATTACATTTTTTAAATTTTTATATGCAATATCAAATCCATCAGCACCATGAATTATTTTATAATTTTCTCGATTTCCTCCGTAAAAAGATATTCTCAAATCTGATAGACCTGACAAAAGAACGTTTTTTAAAAAATCATCAGATAATTCATATCCCAAAGTAGTAATAAATAAAATCTTCGCATTTTTAAAATGTTTTTTTAAATATGATATTTTCTCAGGCAAATCTTTAACTAATAATGGTTCGCCATGACCATGAAGTTCTATCATATTGATATTATCTTTATTTTTTATTCTTTTAATTACAATATCTATATCAGAAAATGAGGTTATACCCTGTTTTCGTCTCATTTTATCTCTTGGACAAATTACACATTTATAACCACAAAGATTTGTTAGTTCAAGTCTTAAAGTATTGAATTTGGGAACTTGCATTAGAGATCTTTTAAAGTTTCTATATTCTTTTCTATCAAATTTAAAAGTCTTGCCAAACAAGCTCATATACCTATAGCACTTATCTTTTTTTATTTTAAGAAAATTTTTTCTTGTACATGTTTCTTTTGTTTTATTATTCTTATTATACGAAATTTTAATTGGCCCTATATGAACAATTCTTTTGGGGCCGAATTTTTCTCTATAGAAAAATTTACTTATTTTATTTTTAATTTTTTGTTGAAGTTCTCTATAACATTTATCAATATAACAATATATTTCATTCTGAGTCTTTACTAATTTATTTTCAACTGATTTTACCAGTTTTTTACTTATATTAAAACTTGGATCTAGTTCTGTTTGCCCCCAATAATCTCCAAAAGCAGTTCTTATCTCATTACTTCTATGAGGCAGTATAATTGGTTGAACATCTCTTTTTACATCTACAATATCTTGCAGAACATCAGCCCAAAATACAGGGTTTAAAAATTCATTATATACTGAAAGTGTAGTATGTTCAGAGTATTCACAATTTTTATCATAATCAAGATGAATATAAGGTTTTCCTAAAAAAATGCTTTCTTTCCCAAAATACTTTGCTTCATATAACGTGCCTGAAGTTATAGCCGCAACTGCTGCTATATTCTCATTTGCACAAATTTTGTAAAAATTTTCATCTATAATTTCTACAAAATTAAATTGTTTTAAAAAGTCGAATATTTTGTCCAAGTCGCCATTATATGGATGAGCCTTATAATAAACTTTGGAATATTTTTCTCCAAACGACTCTATTTGTTCCTTATAATCAAATATTGTTAAAGCTCGACCATCAGAATAGAGAGATTTATCAATATTTGTCTGACCGGCAAATAATAAAGAATTCGGTTCTATAAAATTCTTATCATCCCAAATTTTTACTTGTGACTTTATAAGATTTGCATATATGTAAAAACTTCTTTCATCTATTTGATATTTTTTTATTCTGTCAAAAATTTCTTTTTTATTAGTTAAAATTCCCCAAAAATTATCATCTAAAAATCTTATCGGATGAACATTTAAATCTATATATGGTAAATCTAAAATATTATGAATTTTTTTAACTATATTTGGCGCTTCATGATAAATTACAAGAGAATCGGCAATATATTTTTTATAGTATTCAATTGCTTTTTGCGGAATGTTTTCCAAATCATAAATATCAAACCAACTATATACATCCTTCAATTCTATTCCGCATAAAGAATAGAATGCATGAAAGTCAAAATCTGTATTTGAAAAACTAAACTTTTCAACGGGAATATTAACAGCTTCTTGCAATTGATAAACAAGAGCATAGTAATATTTATCAAGTCTTATTTTATGAAAATATTCAATATTGTGATCTTTAACTAATGGTCTTAGTAAATCGGATGATATCAAAATTTTACTTATTTGCATTATTTAATTCTCCATTTAAATAGATAATTTGCTGTTGTATTATATCAGTTTTTATATAAAGCTCCTTTAGCGGATTTATCTTTTTGAATTTTATGCCACAAAAACATATGATATCATGGTATTTGTCATGTTTTACTGAGAATAGTTTTTGTAAAAAGCATTGTCCCGGAGTATATAAAAATTCACAGTTATCACTTATAAAATAATCCTTGTATCTGAATAAATCTTTTTGCTTAAATTGCATTAAATATTTCTGAGCACATTTAATAAATTCTGATTTAATTTTTGTTTTCTTACTAAAATTTAAAGTTCTTTCCCATATCAACCGGCTTGCAATCTTAGGCATTAAAATATTATACCAATGTTTATCCAGGCTGCTTATAAAAATTTCTTTAATATAATTAAGGATCTGAAATATTTCAAAAATCCTTGGAGATACATCCTTCATTATTGAATCAGCACGCTCATTACGATAAATATAGAGTGGTTCAGCCAAATATGCTACTTTTTCAGAACATAATAAATATTCATAATAAAATGTATGATCTTCATACAAAATATTTTCATGATATCTTAAATTATTTTTATCAATAATAGATTTTTTATAAATCTTATTCCAAGCACTCGGCCACATGTCCACAAATCTATAAAAATGCTTTTTAGGATAAAATATTTTATTGCATGAGATAGCCAGATCATGAAACGGCTTGCACGGTATATATAATTCATCTGAACCTAATAGAAAAATATCACAAAAAGCCATATCAGCATTGTTTATAAGGAGACAATTATATAATTTTTCAACCATATCAGGCGTCATTTTGTCATCTGTATCACAAAACATTATATACTCGCCCTGTGCAATATCAAGACCGGCATTTCTTGCACCGCCTAAACCCCGGTTGCGATCATTATTAACTATTTTTATACG
>CALUYR010000039.1 GCA_944325045.1 Candidatus Gastranaerophilales bacterium | reverse complement strand
AATATTGGAGTCGAAGAAGGAGGAAAATCAACTCAGGAAATGATTAAAGATATGGCTATAGGTAAATAATTTATCCTGCGAATTAAAACAATGTCACAGTTATGATTAGCTGCGACATTGTTTTTATATAAAAATTGATATTAAATGTGCGCCTGTTAACTTAAAGATTTATCAATCCATCTTAAATATGATTCTTCTCCGGAAGTTAATTGTACAGAGATTATTTCCGGTACATCGTAGGAATGGAGTCTTTTTATTTCATCTTTTAACTTTTCAAAGCAGGATTTTTTAGTCTTAAAAATCATTAAAATTTCATTATCTTCAACAATCTTGTTTTCCCACTGATAGATTGATGTAATTTTAGGTATAATATTTGCACACGCTATGAGTTTTTTTTCAAGAAGATTATTCGATATTTCTTTCGCCATGTCAAAATTGTCGATAGTACAGAAAACAATGATATATTCCATTATTTTAAATCTCCTTCCATAAGTTTGTATCACAATGTATCCTGATCTTCGTATAGGTCAAAACTTTCATCATTGACTTCCCTTAAAAAATCCGTCCAGCTGTTGTAATATTCTGCAAGCGCGTAGGTATATCCGACTATAATGGATTTATAGGACTGTTTCATAACTATAAGAGCCGTTAAGTCTGATTTCCCGCTTTCGTAATTTTTTATGGACGCCCGAATCAGCTTGTCTGAACTCGTAAGAATTTTTTTCTCATAGTAATTTAAATTTGTTCTGGCCGTCAAAAATTTAGCATAAGCTGCATCAACATCTTTCATTGCTTTGTTAACTGTAGATATATATTTTAAATTTGCCTGCTGCCATTCAAGCTTGGCGTTTTTAATTTCCGGCTTGTAAGAATAAAATACCGGAAGATTTACAATATTTGCTCCTGCGTAAGCTCCGCTTTGAAACGGCCCGTCTGTTTGTGCCTTGCTTTGATAGGTATATCCTCCGACAACCTCAAGATCAGGCAGTCTTTGCCGTGATATTAAAGTTAAATTTTTTCTGGCAATGTCAATCTGCTGCTTTGCAATTTTTATGTCATACCTGTGCTCAAGTGCGTGTTCTTTTATCTCTTCAAATTCCGGCATAGTGTCGTTTGGATCAGGGGTTAAGAGTTCATCAAAATTGTTTTCTTCAAGAAAGATTTTATCTTGGGAGTCATAGTTTACATCTTCACCCGGATTGATAATTTTATTGAAATATACCAGCGCGTTTCTAACAGAAATTTTTGCGGTATTAACCTGTGTAATCATTTGGTTTAGGGCTATTTCAGCCTGCAAAGCCTCGATTTCCGGGGCTTTTCCTGATTTAACTTTTTTCTTTACAATTTCATATAGATCCTCTTGAAGTTTTGTTTGCTGTTCAAGCGTATCTAAAACTGATTTCTCTGCAATGAGGTTGATGTAAGCCTCTCTGACATCCATTTTTAGACTAAATTTTGAATATTTAAGGTTTTCATTTTCAAGTTCATATTTAGATTTTGCAAGATTTTTTCTTGCTGAACGCTTGCCGATTTCAAGCATTTCAGAAAAACCAAGCTGCTGCGGTTCACTGCGGCCTGCTGTTCCGATGTTATAAAACATATTAAATTCCGGGTTCTGAAATCTTCCGGCTGATTTTATTTTATTCTTTGCAATTTCGATATTTAGTCTTGCTGCCTTTAGGTCAATATTGTTCTCTACGGCAATATCAAGTGCCTGTTGAAGATTTACTTTCTGAATTTCTTCAATAGCACCTGTTTGGGGTGGAAATGCAAATATTTGCATTATGATAATTAAAGGTAATAAAATCTTTTTCATACAAGCAGAATTTGTTAAACTCTCCCATAAATGTCATTGTAGCGGATTATATCATCTTCTGATATATAATCTCCCTTTTGTACTTCAATTACTTTTAATTCTGTGTCATAAGGATTTTGCAGCGAATGTTTTGCCTTAAGCGGAATATCAATGCTGTCGCCGGCTTCAACTATATATTCTTTATCCTCAAGTATTACAAGCGCTTTACCTTCAAGAACAACCCAATGTTCGGATCTGTGGTTGTGAGATTGAAGTGAAAGTTTATTATTTGGCATAACGCATATAGTTTTTGTAAGATACCCTTCCCCGCTGTTTAAGCAGGTGTAATAGCCCCAGGGTCTGAATACGGTTTTGTGAAGCTGAACTGTTTCACTTGCCTGATCTTTAAGTTTTGTGTATAAATTTTTTACATCTTGTGATTTGTCACGTTTGCAGGCCATTATAGCATCTTCCGTTTCAACTATAATAACATCTTCAAGCCCTGATACAGCAACGAGTTCTTTTTGTGAATAAATAAATGAATTTTTAACATTGTCAAGAAGAACTTTCCCGCTTGTGACATTCCCGTTTGAATCTTTTTCTTTTGCATCGTACAGTGCCTGCCAGGATCCAAGATCGTTCCAATCTGACTGAAGTTTGACAAGCGCAATATTATCAGCTTTCTCCATTATTGCGTAGTCAATAGAAATTGACGGCATGTTTTCGTAAATTGAATAATCAATCTTGTTACCTGTTGAAAAGTCAAGGTGTTTAATACATTCAAATATTTCAGGCGTAAATTTTTTATATAGTTCCAAAAACACAGAGATTTTTCCCATAAATATACCGCTGTTCCAATAATAAGAACCATCAGCCGCATATTTAACAGCAGTATCAAAATCCGGTTTTTCAACAAATTTTTCAACTAAAAAACCTTCATCAAGCGGCCCGGCGGTTTTAATATATCCGTATCCTGTTTCTGGGTATGACGGTTTTACGCCGAAAGTAACAATAAAGTTCTTTTGAGCAAGTTTTGCGCCGGTTTCAACTGTTTTGGCAAATGCAGCACAATCCTTTATTAAATGGTCAGAAGGTACAATTATAACAAGATCATCTCCTTGTTTCTGCATTAAGTACTCAAGTGAGCAGGCTATAGCAGGTGCAGTGTTTCTGCCAACCGGCTCGGCAATGGTTACTGCTGAAGAATCCAGTTTATTAAGCTGCAGTTTCACATCAGAAAAATTCTTTATGTTTGTAATCGCAGTAATATTTTTCCCTTCAGTAAACGTTTGCAAACGCTTAAATGTGCTTTGCAGAAGGCTTAGTTCATTATCTATTTTTAAAAGCTGTTTAGGGTACATTTCCCTGGACAACGGCCATAGTCTGCTTCCTGATCCGCCTGCTAATATTACTGCTTTCATTTACTCTGCTCCTTATCTGTAATTGACTTAATTCAATTATAGCAATTAAAAATGAATAAGCACAAAATAGTAACAGATATTTACAAAATATGAAAAAAAATGTATAATTTTATTATGTATAGCGACGGCGAAAAAGTTTATATTGAAGATGATGACATTTGTGTAAATTGTGAAAATTATGTGAAAGAATTTGCCTGTCCGCTTTTAAATGCACTTGTTCAAGGCGATGTTTTTTTAGAGGACAGTCTTGTTGTTACAAGATGCGGTTTTTATAGAGAATTTCGAAGAGTTTTGCGTATAGTGAGGAATAATAAAAAAAATGAGAACAATAACACTGATTAACGGCGACGGTATCGGCCCGGAGATTTCAGAGGCTGTTGTAAAGATAATTGCTGCAAGCGGGCTTGGCATTGACTGGGAAATCCAAACTGCCGGTGAAAATGTAATAGCTGAAGAGGGTTCCCCCTTGCCTGATAGGGTTATTGAATCGATTAAAAAAAACAAAATTGCTCTTAAGGCTCCTGTTACAACTCCTATCGGAAAAGGTTTCCGCTCGGTAAATGTTCAGTTAAGAAAAGCGCTTGATTTATATGCGAATTTACGGCCTTGTAAAAATCTTCCGAATATAAAAACCAGGTTTGACAATGTTGATATTGTTGTGGTTCGGGAAAATACCGAGGATCTGTACGCAGGAATTGAAAGAATGCAGGATGATGATACTGCTGAAAGTATCAAACGGATTACGCGTAATGCAAGTGAAAGAATTTGCAAATTTGCTTTTGATTACGCCTTAAAAAATGGAAGAAAAGAAGTTTGTGTGGTTACAAAGGCCAATATAATGAAGCTTTCTGACGGTCTGTTTCTTAACGCCTTCCGCGATGTTGCCGCTAATTATTCTTCCGTAAAAAACCGAGAAATTCTTGTTGATAATTTATGCATGCAGCTTGTTCAGAAGCCTGAACAATTTGATGTTCTTGTATTGCCGAATTTATACGGTGATATTGTTTCAGATCTTTGTGCCGGTTTGATTGGAGGGCTTGGAGTTGCCCAGGGCGCAAATATCGGAGAAGATTACGCGGTATTTGAACCGGTTCACGGTTCTGCTCCTGATATTGCGGGCAAAAATTCGGCAAATCCGACTGCCCTCCTTTTGTCTGCTATTGAAATGCTCAGGTTTATAAGTGAATATGTTTATGCTGATAAAATTGAAAGTGCACTTTTTAAAACACTTGAAAACGGTTTAATGACAAAAGATTTAGGCGGGCACTGCTCAACTTCTGAATTTACTGAGGCCGTAATAAGCAATCTTTAGCAGTTTAATATTCAATTGCTATCTATTAAGTTATGTAACAAAATATAAATTTTTATTACAAGAATAGTAAGAAAAATTTAAACTTAATCGTCAAGCCCGAGATCTTTTAAAAGTTTGGAATTTTCCGCAAGTTCAGCAATCTTATCATTCTCAATCGGATCCCTGACTCCTTTGGAGAAAAGGTTTTCAACCATTTGGTTGTGCGAAGTGTTTTCAGGATCAGAAAGAACAAGCTTTGTAAAGTTTTTAATATCAGTTTGCTTTTCGTATAACTTGAGAGCATGCTTTGAAAGGCTGTTTAAAAATTCCTGCCCTGAGCCCTTCTGCGGCACAGTAACAGCATTTGAAAAGCCTTTCCCCTGCCTGATATTTAGTTTTTTTGCAAGCTGTTCAAGTAAATTCATACTATTACCTCAATAGTATTATATCAGTTAGTCTGAAATTTATCAATAATCCCTCAGGTTAATGAGAATAATGATTATTTTCTTGATTATCAGTTATATTTATTTTATAATTCGGACAGGTTAGAAGAAAGAGGTCTAAAATGCTTGATATTAAACTGATTAGAGAAACCCCGGACAAAATTAATGAATTGTTGAAACGTCGGAACCCTGATTTATCTGTTGATGAAGTTATTAAGATTGATGAAGATAGAAGAAAAATTCAGGTACAGGTAGATGAGCTGCGCGCAAAACGCAAAAAAGATTCCCAATCTATCGGTGAACTTAAAAAAAACGGGCAAAATACCGACGAAATTCAGGCAGAAGTAAAAAAACTCGGCGATGAGATCAAATTACTAGAAGAAAAACAAACTGAACTTGATTCAAAGCAAAAAGACCTATTATTGCATATCCCTAATATTCCTGATGAAACAACGCCTATCGGAACTTCCGAGGACGATAATAAGGAAGTTTATAAATGGGGTGAGCCGCGAAAATTTGATTTTGAATTTAAAGCCCATTGGGATTTGTGTGAAGAAAAAAATTTAGTTGACTTTGAGCGTGGTGTAAAATTGTCTCAGAGCAGATTTATATTATACAGAGGCAAAGGAGCAAAGCTTGAAAGAGCAATAATAAACTTTTTCCTGGACTATCATACTCAGAACCAGGGATATGAAGAAGTTTTGCCTCCGTTTATGGCAAATGCAGCAACCATGACAGGTACAGGGCAGCTCCCGAAATTTAAAGAAGATATGTATAAGTGTGTGGACGAAGATTTATATCTTATTCCGACTGCTGAAGTCCCGGTAACTAACATTTATGCTAATGAAATTTTGTCAGAAGATGATCTTCCGAAGTACATGACTGCATACACTCCTTGTTTCCGCAGGGAATCAGGTTCTGCAGGCCGTGATACAAGAGGGCTTATACGCGTTCACCAGTTTAATAAAGTAGAATTAGTTAAACTTTGTACGCCTGAGTCAAGTCCGGAAGAACACGAAAAATTAACCGAAGATGCTGAAAAAATGCTTCAGCTTCTTGAACTTCCATACAGACGTGAGGCGCTTTGCACGGCAGATATTGGTTTTTCTGCAAATAAGTGCTGGGATTTAGAGGTTTGGATGCCGTCTTACGGAACTTACAAAGAAATTTCTAGCTGCTCAAATTATGGTGATTATCAGGCCAGACGTGCGAATATAAGATATAGAGATAAACTTACCGGAAAAACAAGATTTGTTCATACCATCAACGGTTCAGGCCTTGCCGTAGGACGTACGTTCGCTGCTATTGTCGAAAATTTCCAGCAGGAGGACGGTACTGTCGTTATTCCGGAAGTTTTAAGAAAGTATACTGGCTTTGATAAAATTTAATAATAAATTTGAGGTTAACTAATGAGCGGTAATACAATCGAAATTCTTGATAAAATGCTGACAGATCCATTTACAATCAGAGATGGAAAACTGTTCAAATTTTTGAATAATTTTTGCAAAATTTCGCTTGCATTAAGATTCATATTTATGAATATGAACTTATTTATTAAACTCCTGATCGGGCTTCCGACATTATATTTTGGTTTTTGGGTTTATGGTTTTTACGCCTTTTATATTTGCTGGTGTGATTACCTTGATAACAATTGCAGATATGATTTTTCAGGGACAAATTTCTCTTTGCGGAAATATTTCAGGGTTTTATTTTTAAAACATTTACTCTTTTACATGACTGCATTTTTCATGTATGCGTATTACCTTCATCCGCGGGGGTGGATATGTACGGTTTATTCTCTTCCGATGGCTATAATTGCTGCCGGCTATACGATCCCGGTCTTTGACAAAAGGATCAATATGTATTATAATAAAAATAATATGAGGTGACATGTATGAGTAAAGATATTTTTTTCAAAGAAAAAGTAAAAGATATGTTCAATTTGTATACGCTGGAATTGGTTTTGTATACAGCTTTTGCAGTGTGCTATGTATATTACTTTGCATTCTGCAGACATGAATACCTTCCTGCGGCAACAGCGTTATTGGTGTTTGCATTTTTATTTTATTCCTCAATCTTTTCTTTAAAGTATTCTTTGAAAAATCTGATATTAGTTCCTCAAACTGATATTGCCGTTGACTGTAAATCACTTAATTTTTCCCTTGACGGTGAAACATACAATTTTTGTGATATGCTGCCAACGTATTCATTAACAAAGTACCGTTTTAACTGGAGTAAGTTTAATATCCCTTTGAAGAGCGGTAAAGAAGTGAAATTTATGCTGCCAAAAAACATGGCTGAATCTTTTGAGAAATATGTGTCTAAATACTCAAAGGCCGATGTAGAAACTTCAAAGACTATAGAATTTCCGGTTTAGAAGATAACTTTTCGCTTGGCTGCATAGTAAATAATCTCTTATTAGTTAAAGAGGCCGAGAATGTACGAATTTCCATTTGAGCTGGATGATTTTCAAAAAGAAGCGTGTGAATATATAGATAAAGGTGAAAGCGTGGTTGTATGCGCTCCGACAGGTGCCGGTAAAACAGTTATTGCACAGCACGCAATTCATCGGGCGCTTGAAAACGGAAGCCGTATTTTTTATACGACGCCTCTCAAAGCATTATCAAACCAGAAGTATTATGACTTTAGCGAAAAGTACGGTACGGAAAAAGTAGGACTGCTTACAGGTGATACATCAATTAACAGGACAGCGCAAATTGTTGTTATGACCACCGAAGTTTTCAGAAACATGCTTTACGGTACGAATTTCGGGGCTGTTGCCGATAATTTAAAAGACGTACGCTATGTTGTTCTGGATGAAGTTCATTATATGAATGACGAGCAGCGCGGAACTGTATGGGAAGAAAGTATTATTTATTGTCCTACAAATGTTCAGCTCATTGCGCTTTCGGCAACTGTTGCAAACGCAGGGGAACTTACAAAATGGATTAATACGGTACATTCTAAAACAGAACTTGTTGATACTGATTTCAGACCGGTGCCACTTAAGTTTTTTTACTTTGACAGTTCACAACCGGATAAAATTTTGCCGTTGTTTACGCCAACCGGACAGCTTAATAAAAAAATTAAGCCGGAAAAACGTGTTTGGGGGCCTAAACGAAAAAAACAGCGTTCTTATGTAAAGGATATTGTCCAAAATCTTGCAGACCTTGACATGCTGCCGGCAATATATTTTACTTTTTCCAGAAAAAAATGCGACGAGCAGATGGAAAAATGTGCTGAGCTGAATTTGGTTACAAAAGATGAGCAGCGCCGGATAAAAGATTATATTGAAAATTATATTGCAGAAAATCCTCATTTATACAATAACCGTCATATTGATTATTTAATACAAGGTGTTGCTTCACACCATGCAGGTCTTTTGCCGGCGTGGAAAAATCTTGTTGAAAAACTTTTTCAGCAGGGATTGATCAAGGTTGTATTTGCTACAGAAACGCTTGCTGCCGGGATAAACATGCCGGCACGGTCAACAGTTATCAGCTCAACGAGCAAACGCACGGACAGCGGTCACAGAATGCTCACTGCAAGCGAATTTTTGCAGATGTCAGGGAGGGCAGGGCGTCGTGGAATGGATGAAGTCGGTTATGTAACAATTGTCGGAACAATGTTTCAGACACCGGAAGAGGTTGCCGAACTGGTATTAAGCAAAGCTAACCCGCTGGAAAGCCGATTCTCTCCAAGTTATTCCATGGTTTTGAATTTACTGCAAAGATTTTCGCTTGACGAGGCAAAGGAACTTATATTGAAAAGTTTCGGATATTTTTCTTCGGGAACCCGCTTACAGCCGCTTTTAGCTTTAAAGGAAAGTTTCGATAAAGAAATTGCTGAGAGAGAATTTGACTGCCCTCAGAAGCAAACTGATGAAGATTTATTCCAATACAATAAAATAAAAAATCTGTATGTTCAAAACCGGCATACTTACAAAAAAATATGTAAGCAGGAAAAAAGTAAAAACAGACCGCTCCCTCCTGAAGCCGTGCAATTCGGAAAAGAGACAAAGGCACTGCTTGCGCAAATGCACGGTTCACCATGTGATTGCTGCAAACTTTATAAAAAACACACTAAAAATGTTGAAGTTATCACACGTGTTCTTGCGAGAAAGAGACAACTTGTAAAAGAAATTGATCGTCAGCGTGATATTTTCTGGAACAAATTCCTGGCTCACAGAAGCGTTTTAAAAGAATTTGGGTATATTGTTGACGATTACCCTGCTGAATACGGCGTAATGACCGCACAAATACGCTCAGAAAACGAATTATTTATTGCCGAGATAATTCGGTCTCATATATTGGAAAATTTATCTCCATCGCAGCTTGCAGCTGTAGTATGTGCAGTTACAACAGAGGATTTGCGGATTGATCTCCCGTATATTCCTTTTTCTCAGGCCGTTCGTAAGTCGTTAAACCAGCTAAGGAATATTCGTAGAAAAATTGAGCGTGTGCAAAATAATTACCTGGTAGAAGCCCCTTGTTATATTAATCCTTACTTTAGTTCTCTCATAGAACTATGGGTAGAAGGTTCCGAGTGGGAGGATATAACCGGCCAGATTGAGATGGGTGAAGGTGATATTGTCCGTGCTTTTAAGCGTGTTGTTGATGTTCTAAGACAATTTACAACAATTTCTAATGTCCCTGAAGCCCTTGTGTTTACGGCAAGAGAGGCAATCGACAAAATTCAAAGAGAACCGGTTAATATTGATTGATAATATTATGTATGAAAAAGAATTTATTTCAAAAGCATTAAAATTACTCCCAAACTGCTTTTCAAAAAGCGGAAAATCGCGTATTGAGCTAAAAAAACTAATTAACGATTTGAAAACAAGTAAAACTAAACTTGTTATGACGCTTTTGGTAAAAGACGAAGAAGATATAATTGAAAAAAATATCCGTTTTCATTATGCAATGGGTGTGGATCAGTTTATTGTAACTGTTCATAACTCCTCTGACGCTACTCTTGATATTCTTAACAAGCTTAAGGATGAAATGCCGGTTGAAATCATAGAATTAAGCGCCGATGGGTATTTTCAGGATGCGTGGGTCGACAGTATGATAAAGATTGCACGAAAAAAATACCGTGCTGACTGGATTATTAATGCAGATGCCGATGAGTTTTATTATTCAAAAGATTTTAATTTAAAAAAGAGCATACTTAAGTATCCGGCCGGGAATGTAATCATTTTGCCTTCAACCTGCCCGTTCCCTGACGACAGAGCTGATTATTTGACTTGTCCTTATTTTGTGACAAATTATATGCCGGAATATCTTGCTGATTTGCTGCATATTGATAAAAATTCTCCCGAAAACAGCCATTTCCTTGGAGAAAACAGCTGCCCGAAAGTCATACATAATACTAAAGACTACATAAAAATCAAAATGGGAAATCATAATGTTGAAATGAGACACAAAAGGGTTATTCCGTCAGCTGATATAATTTTGTACCATTTTACCGCACGGAATTATAAGTACTACGAGAAAAAAGCAAAAAATTATATTGAATCCTCTTCGCTTATGCCCGGAGCTCAAGGAAAGCACGTAAAGGATATGATCCAAAAATTAAATGACGGTACGTTACGCGAAGATTATGATAAAAAATTCAGCCCGCAAAAACTGGCTTTCTTGCTTGAAAAAGGGGTTGTCACGAGAGATTATTCTCTTGTTAATTTTTTACGGTATAAAAACATTATTCATTAAAAAACAGTTTATCAGAAATAAACCATTTCAACTTTTTAATCGGAAAAATTTTCATAAGAAATTTTGCTGCCACAGGGCAAATACGCTTTATATTGTGTTCAAATAGATTTGTATCTAATATAAATTTAGAATATATTAAGCTGCAATTCTTTTCACAGCCCATATTTGTATAAATTCCGTCTTTCCCTTTTTCTTCTGTAAGAAGCTTGTATTTTGTTAAATGCGGGGTAAGATTTTGAATTTCAATTTCTGAAGAGGATTTTGAAAAATCATTTTCAATTATTACAAGATAAATCGGTTTGTTGAACTTTTGTTCAAGTTTTTTGCAGTATTCAATGCAAACATAGTTGGGGACAGTTTCAAAGTGGGCGTGGTATACTAAAAGAACCTTCTTTTTCTCATTTATATTCCTAAGAAATCTTTTTATTCTTCTGGCATATTTTTGTTTAACATTCAAATATTCTTCATCAAACGGAATTCCTGATCTGAAATCGTGGTAATATGCAAAACCTTTTGCAATGTTATGATAATCATCTGTACGGAAGTTCATTGTTTTATCTTTTGAGGGCGTAAGCAGCTTGATTTCGTCTTTTTCAAAAAAACCGGAAAAATCATTGAGTATAAGGTTCATTCTGGTTGAAAAATTCGCTCCGCTCAGCCAGTCAAAAGGGCCTGAACAGCTTCTTAAACCAAATTTAATAAGATATTTTGCGCAGGCACAATCCAGACCAAGTGAATATATTATGTCGAAGCGCTCATGTTTCATATCCAAATTATATTACAAATTATCATCAATTTAAATAGTAAAAAATTTTGTAAAATCTTTGATAAGTGTTTAAAATACTATATTTATTTTTATAAAACCCTTACTATCAAAGTACTTTAAGTATTTGTAAACTTATCTTACAATAAT
>CALUYR010000038.1 GCA_944325045.1 Candidatus Gastranaerophilales bacterium | reverse complement strand
AAGGTAAACGCGACCTTGCGGGTGGCAGAGCCACCTCTTACACGACGCTTCGCTGTGCGGGACGTAGAGGGTATATTGTTGATGTTTTCTAGCGACGGTATAATCTTTCGGGGGCTAGATCCTGAAATAAATTCAGGATGACATAATTGCTCGGGCAACCACCCGATCTCGCTTTCTTTTTGGGGGACGTAGTCCCCTCTTACATGACGCTGCGCTGTGCGGGACGCAAAGGGTATATTGTTGATGTTTTCTAGCGACGGTATAATCTTTCGGGGGCTAGATCCTGAAACAAGTTCAGGATGACATAATTGCTTGGGCAACCACCCAGTCTCGCTTTCTTTTTGCTTACTTTTTCTTTGTGCTAAAGAAAAAGTAAGTTCAGGATGACATAATTGCAAAGCTTTTGGATAAGGGCTAAATTCTGTTAAACATCTTGAAGAAAGCGCGGCGTAAACTTTTATTTAAAGGTTTTACATAATCCAGCACAATGCTTTTTGAATTAATTAAAAATTTACGGGCATTGCCGGTTCTTGGATAAAGTGCTGAAAAATGGTCATTAAAAGCTTGATCTGCTGTTTGCACAGATTTATACTTATGCAAATCTTCTAAATTTCTCTTAAAACAGTCAGGATAATTGTATGTGCGGAATTTTTTTCTTGCCAGAAGCCCGATAGTCGGATTGTTTATACAGTCATTTAAATGAGAAACAGCATCATCAACCAAATCTTTGGTAACACGCATACGGGAATCTAAATGAGCATTATTCCAGTAAGCATTGTATTTAATTTTGTCGAAACGACTACTGACTCCGTGTAGAACATAAGACATAATCTTAACCCTTTTTTCAAAATTAAAACACAAAAAAAATTAATTTTCAGTCTTTATGTTAATTTTTGCATATATCTTTACAAATAATCAAAACGAATTAGCAGTCAAATTTAATTGTTGAAAGATACTCTCTAATATGATATAATAGGAATATAACATGTTAAGGAGGATTACATAATGCTAAAACTCAATCATAGAGCCGATTTCACCGAAGGGGGGGGGGGCTGAACTACGTCTAAAACGCTTGTTCCTTGGCCATTGCGGCAAACTTTATCTGTCGGGACAAAGATTTAAACACTTTTTTGAGGATTTTGAAAGAAGAAACATTACTCGTATTTCTTGTGGGGCAAAAGGGAAATTCCATCCTGAAATTACTTCAGGGGCTTGCCATCGTAACATTATACCGTCCAAGGAAAACATCAATAATATTGAATCCCGCACCGCAAAGCATAATGTAAGAGAGACACTATGTTCACGAAGCAGATTGGGGCTCCAGCAAAAGTGCTTTGTACCAGCATTACACTCGCGGAGGTTCTAATCACGCTAGGCATAATCGGTATTGTTGCAGCTATGACTTTACCTACATTAATATCAAACATTCAGGACAAAGAATTTCGAACAATGTTTAAAAAGCAATATTCTACAATATCCCAAGCACTTTTGATGACCTTTGAATCTGGCGATGATATACAATCTCTTAATCATGAAAACTGGTCTGATATGATTTATTATGTCTGCAAGATTGCTTCACAGTTAAAGTATGTTGATGCCGGACTAAATTGTAAAGAGATTGAAAAACTTGGAAACTCTTCCGATTTTGATAATAACCCAATCTATACAAATAACATAACCTGGCACGCAAATTATAAGTGGTATAATAAGCAAGGAACACCCCAAATCCTAAATTCCGGCTATTGGTACATGACATTTAAACTTCCGGATGGAGCCTGGATAAATTTTAATTGTCTTAGAGATATTTTTGTAGATGTAAACGGGGCAGCCAGACCGAATACAATAGGCAGAGATATTTATTATTTTTGGATTCCGGTTGGATCTTTACGTACAAGTTTTTTCGGCAGAAATCAAATGGTCAACGGATGCAGCGGAAATTCGGGAGTAAGCATTACGCCCGAAAACTACAAATCAGATTGTGAAAGCGGAAGCGGATGGGGGTGTTCACCTCTGTATATCCTTAACTAAAGCTGTCATTTTATTCCCCCATACAAGACCGGCTCCTGAAATGGCTAAACTAAAATTACTAATGTATAATAAGCGGAATATGAGAAATAAAATTTTTATTATATAATATAGAAAACTAAATAATAAAAATTTTCTAGGGTTCCGCGGCCATGCCGGCTGGTCCGAGAGAAAATTCACAAACATTTTGTGCACACGGAAGGATAAAAGCCTGGGAGATATATAAATATCTCACGGGCTTTTAGTATAAAGAAAGGATGAATAAAAATGCAGTGGATATTTCTATTTATAGCAGGATTATTTGAAATCAGCTGGGCTATCGGGCTAAAATTTTCACACGGATTCAGCCAGATAGTTCCGTCAGTATTAACAGTTATTTGCATGGTTGCAAGCTTTTATTTTCTTGCCTTGGCGCTAAAGAGCCTGCCGTTAGGAACAGCGTATGCCATTTGGACAGGCATAGGAACAGTCGGCACCGTAATATTAGGCATAATACTATTTAAGGAGCCGGTTACCACAATACGTTTACTTTGTATTGCCCTGATAATAACCGGAATTACAGGATTAAAATTAATATCGCATTAAGGATTTTTTACACTTTCGACAAGCCTTTTTGCTATTTCTAAAGCTTCATTAAAAATCTTGTCATTAGTCCAAAAATCTTCTCTTTTTATATAGGAACTTACAAGCTTTCTTGCGTACGAGCCAACTGCAACACCGGATACATATATTCCGCAAAGTTCAGCAAGCTTGCTACTCTTGGAATTCGTTCCGCCTGATAAAAACAAGTAAGCCGGCAATGACGCATTTTGAAAAATTTCAGCCGCAGCAACAGCCTGAAGGGTGGTCTTGTAATCATCCTCCCCGCCTGACATAGGGGCTCCGTCTGCTTGGATAATTGTTGTATAAGGTTCTCTGATTGAAAGCATGTTTCTTACTCTCGCTAATAAATCTTCATTTCCAAGCTTAGATCGGTCGATACAAATACTCAAAACACCTGAATATAAAGAGTTAATCTTATTCCAAATTTCTTGAACCTCATACTCATTATTACTTACTGCATGAAATTCAATACAATCAATGCCTTTATCAATCAACGGCGGAAGAATATCCGCGATATTGGAACTTTTAGAAATCATACTTATAGATTTTGCCGGACAAACCTGCCTGCATTTACCACAGCCTATACAGCGCTTATTATTAATACAATACGAGTTTTCAGAAGCGTAAACCGCATTTTGCAAACAAACATCCCAGCAGCTGCCGCATTTTATACATAAATTCCGGTTAATATCAGCTTTATCAATATGCGGATCACCTTTGATCCCAACACTTACGCAAATATACCTCTCTTTTGTTATTCCGGATTTTGTAATTCCGCGCCGTGCCGCATCAATTATTTCCGGATATGCCGATACATCAAAAAATTTGCAGCCTGCCTTTGAATACAATGCCGAAAGCCTTTCAACTTCTTCTGCATCCTCATTACCGGCACCGCACACAAGTTTAAATATTCGATTATTATTCTTTAAAAAATCAGAAAGCAAAAAATTTTCACCACCTTAAAATAAAAACTTTGCCTAAGTTATTATACAATAAAAAATACCTTTTATGCCTACTATTATAACATAAAACATGTTGTGTTAAAATTTATTAACATAATATCATTTTTCATAATCGGATTGTTTTTTATAATATAGGGATTTAAATAAAACAAAGGGGATAATTATGGTGGAAAAAATAAGTTCCGAACAGGCTTATGTAAACTACGTTATGGGAAAGCTGCCTGAAATTAAAAAAGGAACTATTCACACAATGAAAAAAGGGGATAATCTTTGGAACATAGCGAAAAAAGAATTGAATAAAGAAAACGCTACAAACAAGGAAATAAGCGAATACATGCTTATTATTGCTAAATTAAACAATCTTACGACTATAGAAAAAATGAATAACCTTAAAGTAGATGATCAAATTTACCTGCCGGAAACGGATTCGGTAAAGCTGTCAGGTAAAACTCAGCCGCGCAATTCAGCAGAACGCAGCATTTTACAGTTAAAAAATATTATACTTACAGATAAAACAATTCAAATAGAAAAAATGTATAAAGGCTATAAAGCTAAAGACGATCTTTATCACGTATACAACGATTACACAGACGCTGAAACCGGTTACAGAAGCCCCAAACACCCGCTGATGACTTTTACTATGGATAAATCAAACGGAGAAATTATCTCTATTATGTACAACAATCAGGAAGAACGGCTTAACTCTTTCAGGTATGATTACGTGCTAGACGCTAAAGGAAAAATTTCTAAAAATCTATACACGCCACAAAAACCACAAGTCGGCAAACTTGACAAACAAGAACTTGCAGAACTTCATACAGAATTAAAACAACTTGCCGGGAAAAGTCAATATTCATACTAGAAAACATTCTTCAATTGCAGAATTTTAACATACTTCTCTCAACCATTATCAATGGGTAGAAAATTCTACTTGTAAATTTTTGTAAAAATTTATCCTTAAATTCTAAAGTTACTTCTACAAAAAACCGTAATGAAAAATGTAACAGGCTTTGTATGTTCAAAACCGAACAAGAGAGGAGAATGAATGACTACATCTATTAAATCCGTTAACACACAAGAAGCACAAGCATCAGCACTGGGAACAACTGCGGAAGAAACAGAAGAATTAAGCGAAAGTACAAAAATGCAGCTGGAAGCTTTAGGTATAACCGTGACAGAAGGTATGACAGAAGCCCAGGCTCAAGAAAAAATTGAACAAGCAAAAAGACAAAAAGCACAACAAGCAGGCACACCTGCCTCTGAAACAGAAGTAACCGCAGATATTAAAAATCTTGCATCTGCAATCGGGATAAGTTATGAAGATACAACTGATCCGCAAGAAATTTTAACAAGAATTGCCGAAGAACTTGAAGCGCAAATTGATGAAGCCGCTGAAAACCCGCAGGAACTGAATAACTTGATGAGATACTATCGTGAACTTACATCTCTTGACGCTGAATACGATGACATTCAAAAAGGCCAGGCAAAAATTTACTCCGCACTTAATATGATTTCAGAAAGTAATAAAAAAGCTTTTGGATTAGAATAGTAAAAAAATAAATATTATATAGAAGTAAACAGCGCTTATACCTTTAAGCGCTGTTTATTTAAGCTTGACATCAACAATAGACCCAAGCGTTTTTCGAAACCTTTTTAAGTAAGAAATAAACTGAATTATCTCTTCTTGACTAAATTCTTTACCCATTTTTTCATCTATCAGAGACATTTTACTTATCGCAAGTTTAAAAATATCAAGCCCCTTTTGAGTCATTTCATTTCTTTTGATCATTATATTATTTCGCGAGTCAACAACCCTTTTTATGTAACCTTTATTCTCCATCTCATTAAGCATTTTCCCAATATGAGCCTTTCCTTTAAATAAATACTTGCCAATATCAGTCTGGGAGATTTTCGGATTGTCATAAATCAAATGAAGAATACCAAATTCATCTGCAGATAATTCCGAAGAAACATACTTCAATTGAAATTCCCGCCTGAATGATTTATTGTAATTTGCAGTAAAATCAATTTGATAAGGCAGAAAATCATCTATCGGAAGCTGCAATGGCGTTTTTTTCATTAGTGTTTCCTTTTCTACCTGTATTGTATCATATTAGGGGTAATGTTGCAATATAAATTATAAGAAATATAAAAATAAATATTTTTATGTTATAGTGTATGTATGAAAAAGAAACCGATTGTAGCAATAGTAGGGCGTCCGAATGTTGGGAAATCAACTTTCGTAAATCGTCTTGTGGGGTCAAGAAATTCAATAGTAGATGACAACCCCGGCATAACACGCGACAGAATTTATTTTGATGTGGAATGGCAAAATAAGCACTTCACAGTCATTGACACCGGAGGAATTGTTCCCGGTGATGAAGATGAAATAATGCTTTCAATATTTGATCAGGCAAAAATTGCCTGCGAGGAAGCAGACAAAATTATATTTCTTGTAGACGGGAAAAACGGAATTAACCCGGTGGATTACGATATAGCCAATATTTTGAGGAAATCAGGCAAACCCGTAATTATAGCTGTGAATAAGCTTGATAACCCGGAATCACTGGCTATGATAAATGATTTTTATGCCCTCGCACTTGGTGATCCAATAGGAATTTCAGCACTTCACGGAAGCGGAGGAGTAGGAGACTTACTGGATATTGTTACAGAAGATTTCCGGCTGGAAGAACAAGTAACAGAGGAACTACACCCGATCAGAATTGCAATTGTGGGCAGACCAAACGCCGGGAAATCTTCTATTGTAAATGCTTTATTAAATGAAAACCGTGTTATTGTCTCGGATGTCTCAGGTACAACACGAGACAGCATTGACAGCAAAATTAATTATAAAGATAAAGAATTCATAATTGTTGATACAGCCGGAATCAGAAAAAAATCAAAAGTTGATTACGGGGTAGAAAAATTTGCAGTTGACCGTGCTATCCGCTCAATTAAAGATTGCGACATCGCGCTTCTGGTGATAGATGCAACCGAAGGGATTTCAGATCAGGACAAAAAAATATCCTCGATAATTACTGAAGCCGGGAAAGGCTTAATTATAGCCATTAATAAGTGGGATTTGATAGAAAACAAACAATCCAATACAATTAATCAATTTGATAAAAATCTTACAAATGATATCCCGTTTTTGGAATTCGCCCCTAAAATATACATCAGCGCAAAAACAAAACAACGTTTAAACCAAATATTTGAAAAATCCGCTGAGGTTTATGAGCAGTGCACAAAACGAGTATCAACCGGCTTGTTAAACAAAATTGTAAAAGAATTGTACGCACTTAACCCACCAGCATCTGTTAAAGGGAAAAGATTAAAACTCCTATACGCAACTCAAGCCGGCGTTCAACCGCCAACATTTGTTCTTTTTACAAATAACGGAGATTTGCTAAAAGACCACTACAAACGCTACATTGAAAATAAACTTCGAGAGGCTTTTGGCTTCTACGGAACACCAATAAGAATCTCGGTTCGCGAACGCAGCGAAAAAGAAAATAAAAAATAAGAGAAATTATATGAAATATTTAAATATAACACTTCAAGGAATAGACGAAACCGGAGAAGAAAAGGCATTTAGACTTTCAGATTTTACAGGTAAAACTGTAGTTCTATATTTTTACCCGAAAGATAACACCTCCGGCTGTACGCAGGAAGCATGTGATTTCAGGGATAATTTCAACAGACTTACGACAAGAGCAGTCGTAATTGGTGTTAGCCCGGACAGCATAAACAGCCACGTAAAATTCAAAGAAAAACAAAATTTAAACTTTATACTGTTGTCAGATCCCGAACACAAACTTGCAGAAGAATTTGCAGTGTGGGGAGAAAAATCAATGTACGGAAAAAAATATTTCGGAATAATTCGCTCAACATTTATTCTGGACGAACGCGGAAATATTATCAAAGAGTGGCGTAAAGTTAAAGTAAAGGGTCACGTTGAAGAAATTTTGCAAGAATTAATAAAATAAATTAAATAAAAATATTGAAAAAAAAAAATGTTTATGCGAGAATAAAAATTGTAGGCAGAGAGCGTATGGAGAACGCATAACTTAAATAAAAAGAGTTTGCAGAACCAAACGAAAGCTGATACATAAACAATAAAGTAAGTAAAAAAAAAATAAAAACATAAGGCTGGGTAGCTCAGTTGGTGAGAGCGTACGGCTCATACCCGTAAGGTCGAGAGTTCGAATCTCTCCCCAGCTAATATAAAAAAGAGTTTTGTAAAATCGGAACTCTTTTTTATTATATTTTCGCCCAGCTTTGTTGTATTTTAATATCCAATTAGTTTAGTGCATTAAACCAGACATTTCAATCCTGTACGGTTAAAATGATTATTGCCTGAAAAGTGGCTTTGTGTTTAGGTTCTCACCTGCCGGAATTGCCCGGAAATAACTTCAATACCATGAGGGAATTTCCGTATAATCTGCTTTTGAACTTTTCAAAACTTTAATATGCGGAACTTTTATTTTCTCTAAATTATAAAGATTGGTAAAATCTATTACTGACAAAACCGCAATGGCTGAATTATGGAATAAAATTGTTTTTAAAATCTGATACTAATGCTACTGCTTTGGGGTCGATAACCATGGTTTACCGCCCATTTTTAATAAATTTTATACCTTTTTCATAGAGTAAATTCAAGACACTCACGCCGTCTCCAGTTTATGACAATTTCTTAAATTTAAGCCTCCATTGTGTAGCCATAATCGGATAAACTTTTCTTAGAAATTTTTTTTCTTAATTTTTCTAATTCATCCAAATCTTGTTTTGTTATTATTTCTTTAATTTCCGGGCCGCCAAATTTTTTATATTTAGAAGTTATTTCCGGAGAAAATTTGAAACCTCTCGCTGCCAGATGGAAATAATCTGCAACAAATTCTAATTCATTCGATAGCATATTGGGCATATAATACTCAACCGGATTTTTTCGAAAATCTTTGTATAATTTATTTAATTCACGTTTTAATTTTGTTTTTTCTGCTTCTGTTTTACAAACTGACAATCTTTCTTCGATGCTTGCTTTAGCCGGATTATGTTTAAAGAAACCCTCATCCCAGGCTCGTTGTAAATCTTTTGCTAAAATTTCCTGTTCTTTTTTGGTTAAGTGGCTAAATGTTTTGTTTTTAAAAAGTCCTAATTTATGAAGAAAATTTCCCAATAATTGCTGGTAATCATTTTTATAAAGTGTTAATATACCGCCTTTTTTATGCATTAAATGTCCTGTTTCGTGTATGGGTACTCTAAAATCAATATTTTTTATACTGCGCGGATTATAAATCATAGAATTATTAAAGGCCTCTCCTAGCAGACCGGAGCCACTGGGCAACCTATATTCCATAAATACTAGCTCTGCAGGTTTTTCATAACCTTTTGAAATAAGCAATTTATGAAATTTTTCCATGAATTCTACATTTTGTAAAGTTTCTAATGTCTCACGATGAAAACCATGTGCTGCTGCTGTTTCTTCGTATGTTTTATCAATATTTATTTTCGTACAGGAAGTCTTATTAATTTCTTTTTGATAATGTGTTATAATCCTTCTGTAATCTTTGTAAGCCTGGGGTTTTGCATTTAAGCCTACAAGTCTTTTCAGCATTGATCTTCCGCCGATACCAAAGAGTTCAACAGATAGTTGATGAAGTATTCCCATAAACATTTCTCCTATAATTATTCCCTTTAATAATATAAAGTATTTATTTATTCGATAATTGCTTTTATGTATCGCAGGTGATAGTCCAAATGGCCGGAATAAAGGTATATAAATAAAATTTATTCTTAATAAATTTTAATATCAAATCCACTAAATTTTCTTAATATCTCCAATTATAATATTATATTTTGCGTTATACTTCCCACCAGCTATAATCTCTCTTACCCCATTACCAAGCTTTATTTTTGAAATATCAATTTAATTTAGGTTCATTTACGGTACTAATAGTTCCCTATATTAGCACAAAAATATTATTAGGTCATATTAGGTATAATTAGGTGTTATTATGCTTGAAAATTTTAATCTCGTAATTTTTTTAGATTTTGCCCAGACTTTTCAGAAATTTGTATGTAATTATTGTTTGGGGCTGGTATTGATTTCACGACAATTCACTATATTTATGACTATAATTGTTTAGGTAAACCAAATCTTAAGAATATAGATAATTTTGATTTTGTTACACGATTAGTCAAGAATAAAGGAGCACTATTTGCGGCAGGGAACTGGGAAACTTATAATATTAACGACAGAGATACTTTACTAGAATATTGTAAAGCATCCGGAACTAATAATCAGTCTACTCCGTATTCAGGTTCTTGTACAAGGCTTCTGCAATATGACGGATGGGAAATTAAAGATGACTATCCTTGGATAAGGTGAGGTTAGGAAATTGTACTTTGTGAAGTACGCCAACCCACTGCTTTATGGCAAATTTTTCCAGTAAGACAAAGACGGGTTATCCGGATTCTTATCCTTCATTGCATAAATAGTACAGCCAAAACCATTGTATTTATTTCCGGTTTGGCTTAATGAACACTCCTCTGGGGTTCCGGTTTCCCCTTCTTCATTAACCACATCATCTCCACCTGCAGAGAAGTAACCATTGGGAGGAATTATTTTATCGTTAGTATCAACATCAAAAGCAAATAAATCAAAGCCTAATCTATTCGGCCCATTTAAAGCTCCATTAGTATCAACATAGATCCGGTTATTTCTGAAAGTAGTATTGCCAAAGAAAATAGTAATACCATCTCGAGCTACTATAACTCTATCATGAACAGCATCTCCTGAAAGATGAGCAGTATATTTTCCATCATAGGTTTTATAATCTACCGGATATTTTTTACTCATACAAGTGAGAATAGACCCGCCATAAGTACAAATTTTCCCTGCGTTTACGTATTTCATAAAAGCATCAATATATTTATATCTTAATTCTGTTTCTTCTTCATTGTCAGTTAAAAGATAATTAGTACCAATAAAATTTTGATACACACCGTTATAATCAGCAACCATACGCGTATGAATATTGTAAATAACAGAATAGGCTTTTTTAAAACGAGCCTCTAATACTTTTGCTCTATAATCGGCAATTAACATCGGCATAGTTAAAGCAGCAACCACACCGATAATGCCAAGAGTGATTAAAACCTCTGCTAACGTAAATGCGGCTTTGTAGGTGGTGCAACCTCTTCTTACATGACGCTTCGCTGCGTGAGACGCAGAGGGTATATTCTTGATATTTTCAGGGCTCGTTGTAATATTACGATAGTAAGATCCTGAAACGAGTTCAGGATGACATAATTGCTTGGACAGCCACTCTGTTTTGCTTTCTTTTTGGGGGACAAAGTCCCCTCTTACATGACGCTTCGCTGTGCAGGACGTAGAGGGTATATTGTTAATTTTTTCCTTGGTCGGTATAATGTTTCGGTGGCAAGATCCTGAAACAAGTTCAGGATGACATGTTAAATTGTTTTCAACATCAATCGGCGGTTTCCCTTGTCTCCCTTGAGGTTCGCTACCCCCCCCCCCCCGTATTCCGTGCTATACTTGGCTTTTCCATGTTTTTACCCTCCTTTTCTCCATTATAAACTATTTTTCTTTTTTTGCAAGAGGGCATGAACTCACAAACACTTTGTAAGTCGTAAGTCATTCGCTACACAGCAGACAAAAATTACAACACACATACAGCTACGGTAGTAATAACAAACTTACCCATATAAACAGCATACCGGAAATAATTCCGACCATAGATAAATGCCAGTTTCCAAATTCCTTAGCCAGCGGAAGAAGTGTATCAAATGATATATAAATCATAATACCGGCAACAGCTGCCATCGCAATACCAACCATTATCTGCGGCATAAAAAAGTGCAGCAATATCATCCCGATAAAAGCCCCGATAGGTTCACTAATACCTGATAAAGCAGCGTATAATGTTGCATAACGTTTTTTCCCGGTCGCGTGGTAGACCGGCAGCGCAACCGCAATTCCTTCCGGAATATAATGGATCGCAAT
>CALUYR010000037.1 GCA_944325045.1 Candidatus Gastranaerophilales bacterium | reverse complement strand
ATGTCATCCTGAACTCGTTTCAGGATCTTACTATCGTAATATTACAACGAGCCCAGAAAACATCAACAATATACCCTTTGCGTTTCACGCAGCGCAGTGTCAAGTAAGCGGGGACTACGTCCCCCCCCCTTGCAAAAATAAAAAAATAGGTTATAATGGAGGAAAAGGAGGATAAAAGCATGGAAAAGCCAATAATAGCAACGCATACGGGGGGGGGGGTAACGAACCTCAAGGGAGACAAGGCCTTGCGCCTAATGAGTTAATGTTGGAGCTCCAACCTACATTCCTTCATAATAGAGAGAAAAGTAAAGCGAACGTGCGCGAGGGAAGTGAGCGCGATAGTGAGCTAAAGAGTGGAAATGCGGAAGCATTTCAGTCTATCAGTCAATCAAATCAACGCCTTAAGGCGTTGAAAATAAACAGCAAGTTTTTCTTTTTCGGTTCACTTTTTCTTTTTTCCTGCCCTAAAAAAGAAAAAGTGAATAAAGAGCAAACAATTAGTAAAGTTTTATCTAACAAATTAAAGCGTAAAGTAAGAGGCGGCTGTGCCACCCGCAAGGCTGCGTTTACGCTTGCCGAAGTTTTAATAACTCTCGGCATAATCGGTATAGTTGCGGCAATGACAATGCCGATGCTAATAGCAAATTACCGTAAGAAAGAAATCCCTATAAGATTAAAAAAGTTTTCAGCAACAATTCAAAATGCTTTTAATATGGCTACCGTTGACTACGGCCCAACCTCAAACTGGAACTTTCCTGTGGAAACGGGCAATGCTGATCAAAATGATGAATTTCTAAATACGTATCTTTTCCCATATTTGAAAGGAATAAGAGCTTGTAATAAAAATGAATGCACAAAAATTGGGGATAATATGGGGCATTCTGGACCTGTTGCTGCTTATATTTTTACAGATGGCAGTTGTTTTACCTTTGTAACCGGAGGATCAAGTGCCAGCCATTCCAGCATGCATTTATACTATGATTACAATTGTTTAGGCAAACCTAATAAACGTGATCAGGATCAATTTGCTTTTATAATGTCGGCGAATACCGGTAAAGAAATTACATTTAAAGCCGGCGGAATTAAGACCATAAATCTAACAAAACGCGAGGATTTGCTGGAAGCCTGCAAAAACCATGAAATAGACGGACATTCTCCGGGAACATGTTCAGCTTTGATAGAATTTGACGGTTGGGAAATAAAAGACGATTATCCGTGGTTATAACTAAAAAAACTGTGCGATTATACTACACACAGTTTTTAGAAATTTACTAATTATTATTTTTTTGTTCTTCCTGCTTAATTATATCGCAAAGCCCTTCAAGCCGCTTGTATTCCATTGCGTCTATAAGTTCTTCAATATTCTTAATTTTCCCAAGTGCAAATCCCGTTTCAGCAATTAGTACGCAGTCGTTGCATAGTCTGTATCCGCTGTATTCTATTGATCCGGCAAGCGCCTGTTCTCTGCCGCAGCAGTCACATTCAAACGTTTCAAATTCAGAATCAGGATTGTCCTCTATATCGTCAAGCCTCATTTGCTCAACTACTTTTTGCATTTCTTCTGCTATTTCCTCTTTTGATTTCATAATCTTTATTCCTTACTTTATTAAATCGGCCATCTCCTCAACGGCTTGAGCCAGTCCGGTAAATACCGCTCTTGAGATAATACTGTGTCCGATATTGAGTTCATATAAATTCGGGATCTCGTGCATTCTGTGTACATTCTCGTAATTCAATCCGTGTCCTGCATTAACTTTTAATCCCAAACTTTGAGCAAGTAATGCTGAGTTTTTTAGTTTTTGAAATTCTTCTTCTTCCCTTTGGGTTCCGTATGCTTCAGAATAAGTTCCGGTATGAAGCTCTATAAACTGTGCGCCGGTTTTTGCCGCTGCTTTTACCTGATTCTCATCAGGATCTATAAATAAGCTGACAATAGTTCCTGCATTTATAATCGGACTTATAAATTCTCTGACTTTTTCTATCTGGCCTGCAACATCAAGCCCGCCTTCTGTTGTAATTTCCTGCCTTTTTTCTGGGACAAGACATATTGAATGCGGTTTAATCTCAAGCGCAATTTTTTGTATATCATCGGCCATTGCCATTTCCAAATTAAGTTTTGTTTTAATGGTTTTGATTAGTGTTCTTACATCCTGATCTTTTATGTGGCGTCTGTCCTCCCGTAGGTGGGTGGTAATAGATGTTCCTCCGTTTTTTTCGCAAATTTCAGCGGCTTTTATTACATCCGGTTCTGAGCCGCCCCTTGCATTCCTTAAGGTTGCCACATGGTCTATATTTACGCCTAATAACATAATTTCTCCTTATTTATCTTTAAAAGTGCCGTATATGACGGCAGAATTGTTATATGTCTGTTTTTATCCGGTTCGGCAGCGGCAAGTTCAATGGCTTTCCGGATTGATGGTTCAATTATAATTTTCTCCTGAGGAACCCCCGCATATTTTAAACGTGCGGCCATGTCATTTGCCCTTGTGCCGGATGTTATTATAAGTTTGCTTGCATTTTTTAATTGCTCAAAATCACTGTCCCATAGCCAGGATATATCGCGGCCGTCTGCATAATTGTCATTAATAGCTATTACTATATTGGAATCCAGATCAACGGTTTTCAGAACTTCACTGGCTCCGGTTGGGTTTTTTATCAGCTGGATTAATGTTTGATGTCCGTTTATTATTCGTTTTTCTGTCCTTCCGAAAATGGATTTGTATGTATCAAGTGCTTTTTGAATAGTTTCAGGATTAATACCGTTTTCAAGAGCAAATGCAACAGCGGCAAGTACGTTATAAGCATTATACAGTCCTATAAGGTGTGTTGTAAACTCGTAAACCTTATCCTCTGTTGTTTTAACCTGAAGCAGAGAAGATTCCGTGCCGATTTTTACATTTGCGCTGTAATTACATTGGGGGCGTTTGTAACCGCAAGTGCAGCTATAGTGACCCTGTTGTGCAAAAAATTGCTTGGAATAGTCTAACGGCTTTCCGCAAATGCAGTTGAATACTTCTGTTGGCGCGTTTGATTTTTCAACTTTACAGTCAAATTCAACATTCTCAAATCCGTAATAGATTACGCTGCTTCTGCCACGTCCAAAGTTTGTAACCAACGGGTCATCCGCGTTAAGGATCAGTGTAAGATCAGAATTTTTATCAATAGCTTTTTGAATTAATGCTGCTGTTGTTGTAAGTTCTCCGTATCTGTCAAGCTGATCGCGGAATAGGTTTGTCACTATCAGATAATCCGAAGGCATATAGTCGTATAATTTATTAAGATAAGCTTCGTCTGATTCAATCACAGAATAATCAAACTTCTTGAATGGTCTTAACTCCAATGCAAACACATTTGCCGCACCGCTAAGCATATTCGCACCTTTAAGGTTGTGCACTACTGAATTCCCGCTTGTCTCAAGTATGTTTGATACAAGCCCTGATGTTGTTGTTTTCCCGTTTGTTCCCGTAACTGTTATACTTTTATTTTTTATGTACCCCCGGCAGTGGCTTAAGAATTCCGGATAAAATTCCAGCACTGTTTTCCCGGCAAAGGATGTGCCTGAACTGTTTGATAACAGACTTATTGCACAGCGCGCTGTTTTGGCTATAATTAATGACAGGTAAAATTTTATTTGATTATACATAAATAGTCCTTTAGACGTATTTTATTATCATGATGAATTTTTTATAATAAAAATTATATTACAAAATCAGAGAAAAGAAAATGTATGTATTTATTGCAATAATTTTTATAGCAGAATTAATTATCGCCGGGTATATTATATCTTTAATTCGTAAGGCTGATAATTTTGCAATGGCTTATAATGATAAAGTTCTGATAAACAGAGCTGTTTTGGCTAAAGGGTTTAAAACTGTTCGCGACAGTGTTTGCTGCGTTCAGACCGTAATTGAAAATACCAGAGAGTGCGTCGCACGCAAAAAAGCTGAATTTTGGCGCCGTATAGTAAATTTGGTGGTAATTTATCTTATATTGATACTTCTAAAAATGCGCTTTAAAAAAGCTGCAACTCTACTCCAGTATCTTGTTTTTATGAAAGAGTGCTGGGACAGTATTCCGGTCTGAAATACTTGTAAAAATTAAAAAATATGTTATAATGAGATTTATAAAATGAAAGGCGAGGTTACTATGTGCAAAAATAAATCATTGGCATTCAGTCTCGGGCTTCTTGCCGGAGTTGTCGGCGGGATTATCGCAGGTGTTCTGTATGCTCCCAAGCCCGGTGAAGAATCAAGACGCCAATTAAAAGAAGCAGCTTGTGAATTGTATGAAAAAAATTCCCCGGCTATTCTCGAAGCTAAAAAACAGGCACTCGAATCTGTTGATTTGGCAAAATATAAGCTGGAAAGGCAATTTAGAAAATTTAATAATATGATAAAATCAAAGAAACTTCAAAAAGCTAAAGAGCTTGAAGGCGCAGATAACGATTTTGATTACTAGTTAATTACAAAGGAATATAAAATATGGATTTTTCACAAGTCGCTTTAAATCAAGGTTTAACTTTTCTGGCTTGGGCTACAGGTATAATTCTTCTTGTAGTTGCTGTTTTTCTTATAAAACTGCTTATCGATCTTTCGACATTAGCCAAAATCGTCAACGATACATCCGTTATGTTGAATACAGAGTTAAAACCTACACTGAATGAGCTCAATGAAACTTTGCGTTCCGTTAATACTATTATTAAAAATACAGATAATAATATGGATAGTATTAAAGGCGCAGTCGAGCGTACATTCGGTAAAACAAAAGCTATTACCGGGACTTTATTTTCCGGTCTGGTAAAAGGTTTCAATACCGCTTGGAAAATGTTTGCCAAAAAGTAATAGCCCTTATCGGGAATTAAGTTTCCCCAAATAACTGTTATCATTACTGAAAAGAAAAGGAGTGAATATTATGTCAGCAGCTAAATTTTTTGCAGGTTTTATAGTAGGAGGCGCTATTGGCGCTATTGCCGGAATCCTTCTGGCACCTAAGTCAGGTGAAGAAACAAGAGCTTTAATAGCAGATTCTGCCAAAGATGTTGCACGCCGTGCAGACGAAACGGTTAAGGAAATTCAGTCAAAGGCTGATGATGTCGTCGCTGATATGCAGAAAAAAGGCGATGAAATCAGAGAAAAGCTTCAAAATCTTCTTGACAAAAAAAATGAAGAACCGGTTTCGTAAATTTATTTTATTTCGAAAGGCGCCGCTTTTGCGGCGCCTTTTTAGTATTGATTTTATTTAAATAGTCAGGAGAAACACCATCCAAACAATTTCACACTAAATTCGCACTATATACGCAGGTTCGTGCATAAGATTGCTTTCTATTACATAGATAAAGCGCTAATTTAAGGTTTTGATCAGAGTCAAAATTACAATTTCAGCCACATTGCCCCATAAGGATTGAGCCTTACAGTAAGCTGTTTGTTCTGAACTCTTGCCCTGACCATTTTGTCTGTTAAAAGGTCTTTTAAATAGATATCCTTGCTCTTTTTCCCGAAATCATCGTTAATAAAGTTAACTGTTGCCCGAACTTTATTATCCGACAAATTGTTTATGACAACAATTCTTTCTCCCGGAATTTCTCTGACGTATGCAAAAATCTCTTCTGATTCTGTTTTTAACTCGACAAAACTTCCTCGAGACATAACCGGGTTCTGCTTTCTTACGGCAATAAGTTTGCGAACCCTTTCATATACACGGTTCCCGTAATCTCCTTTGTTTGTCATTGCATTGTAGAAGATTTTGTCAGGTATCGGGCCGCGATTAATGTCCCGGCTGTCAAAATATGAAAGCATTTCAACTTTTTTGTTCGGATTTTTTTCTGCTTTTTGTTTATTTTCTCTGATTTTAGCACTTTTGTTTGCATTAATATAATTATTTCTGCATCCTATTTCATCGCCGTAATATATGATCGGAATCCCTGGCATAGACATAAGTATCGAAAATGCCATGCCAATTCTGTCAGGATTGCTGTCAAGAAAACTCGCAAGGCGTCCGCTTACTCCGTAACCTTTTCTGAATGAGGCGCCTTTGGGTACTAAACCTTCATAGACAATTTCCCTGGTCTTTTCATTTACCATCTCAAGTGTAAGTTCATCGTGTACTCTTAAGAATATTCCCCAGGAAGCTGTTTCCGGTATTTGCGGTGTCTGTCTGTATGCTTCCCAGAAGTAACTGTTGTCTGCAGATATAAGTGAGGCCCATATTGCCGGCATATACGGAAAGTGATATGCTATTTGGACTTCGTCTGTTCTTGTTAATTCTTTTTCCTCTCCGTTTATTTCTGTTTTAATTTTTCTTTCAGTGCCGAAATATGGCAAAATTTTGTTCGGGTGCTGGCAGGCCTCAGCCTGGACGACAGAACGAGGTGATACTGCTTGAATAAAGTCACTCAGCAGTTTTATTATTCTGTGTGTTTTAGGTAAATTCTCAGCATCTGTTCCGTTTTCTTTGATTAAATACGGGATTGCGTCCATTCTGAAAATATCTATCCCCTGGTTTGCCCAAAACGCGATTGTCTCTAAACAATAATAAAGTACTTCCGGGTTTTCCCAGTTTATGTCCAGCTGGAACGGATAGAATGTGTGGTAAAAATAATAGTCTTTCCCGTTTACGGTCACTTTTCTGTAGTGGTTTTCAGTAATATCAGGGAATATTAAACGTCTTTTGGATATCTTGCCGTCTGCTTCTTTATACTCAACTACCATCCCGACTTTTTCATCTTTATAAGTTGTGTATTCCGGCATTGTATTTCTTACTACAAAATAGTTTAGTTTCGATAAATCCCCTTTCATTATGTCCTGAAACCATTTGTGCTGGTCTGAAAAATGGTTTAAAACAAGATCTGCTTTAAGCTTAAATCCTTTTTCTCTGGCGGCTGCTGCAAATTCCTGAAATTCTGTCATCCCGCCAAGATCAGCTCTTACATTTCTTGGGTTTCTTACATCAAAGCCCGAATCTCCCATTGGTGAATCCACAAACGGCAGTATGTATAATGTTGTTACCCCTAAGTTTTTCAGGTAATCGAGCATTTTTATGTCATCTTTAAAAGTATTTGGCTTTCCTGACTGGACTATCCCGAACTGGTCAGGGTAAAACATATATATTACTTCGTCTTTGTACCAGTCGGAACTTCTGTTAAGATCTTCTTTTTTCAGCGCAGCCGGCCGGTTCTTCTTGGCTTGCTCTGCTATCTTTACTATTCTGGTGTATATTTCATCGGTTTTTTCTGCCCCGTAGATTTTGGAGATATTAGATTTCATCTCTTTTTCAAGTTTTATAGGTATAACCGGACTTTGGGCTTTTTCTTCGCCGGCTGTAGTGTCGGTATTTGATGATGGTTTAAGTTTTGTAATTGTGTTCTTTATAATGGTTTCTTTAGTGCTGCTTGTTGAGGCAAAAGCTACCGGTACTGTAAAATTTAATATTACAGCACATGTTAAAATTGATGTCACAATTCTTTTAGACATAAGATATCTCCCTTGATGTTTATTATATTATAAAAAAAAAAAAATGGAAGATGGGCGTAATTGTCCTTGTGACTATTTTTTTTGAATACATTCTTTGGCGAATTTGCATAAATAATTTAGTAATGCCGGAATCTCAACTTATATAACTATTTAATGTTTATAATGTTAAAATTTTCGTCCCACTCAATTTCTCCGGCAAGGTCTATGTTGTGGTAATTATACGGATTTTCTATAAAATGCGGGTTAAATAATCCTTTACTTGCAAGCCGCTTGATTATTTCCGGAAGAAGTGATGTGCTGCCGGCGATTGTTTCGTCTTTTGATGTAGCTTTTGTTCCGTCATAGTAAACTGTCTCATCTGCAAAAATAAATTTTTTTAAATTGCTGTGTACACAAGGCAGGCAGTCGCTTACAAGAATAATTTTATCGGCCGGTTTGGCTTTGAAGAGAAGTTTTATCGCATCATCAAAAACATGTATTCCGTCTGCAATTATTTCTGTATATATTTCATCATTTATAAGCGCTGAAAGCGCTGTAGATTTCCCGCGGTGGCTAATCCCGCTCATCGCATTAAATGTGTGTGTTGTCCCGTCGCATCTGTTTAAGTCACCGCCAATGCAGTGGCCCGCCTGAACTTTTACGGATTTTGAGTGAAGATAATCTATTAAATTTGATTTGCCGGAAGTTGTTGTTGAATATTTTTCAGCCCTGTTCTCATCGTTTGTTTCGCTGAATAGAACTAACTCGGGAGCAAGTGTTACTATTTTTATAAAATCATCTTCTATTAATCTGTAGTTATCAATTGTCGGGGCTAAAAAATGTGCGGGATTGTGTATCCCTTTCTTTTCCGGATTTAAAAAAATCCCTTCGAGGTGTACTCCGAGAATTTTTGCCATATCCGATGTCTGCATTTTTGCTGCTTCTTTAATTTTCCAGATTGCTTGTTTTGTATTGCGGACGGTATCGGTTACAAGTGTCGGAAATATTCCGCCGATGCCGTATTTATAGATTTCCCTTGCAACAAATAGAATATCCTCTATTCCTGCCTTATTGAAATCTATTCCAAATGCGCCATGAAAATGCTGTTCTATTAAAAGTTTTGTTTTCACTTTAGCTCCGGTCCTCTTGGTTGAGTTTTATATTACACTTGCTTCAAAAACTTTTCTTGCTTCTTCCCGATCATCAAAATGGATTGTTCTGTCCTTAAGTATTTGGTAATCCTCATGGCCTTTCCCGGCAATTACTACTACATCGTTATTGTCCGCAAGGTTTTTCAACAGCGCAATTGCGTGTCCTCTATCGGGTTCAACTGTCACTTTATCAGGGTTTACAGATTTTAATCCGGCAATAATATCTGTTATAATTTGCTGCGGATCTTCACTGCGCGGGTTATCACTTGTAATCACGATTTTATCTGCAATTTTTTCTGCAATAGCTCCCATTTTCGGGCGCTTAGTTGCATCTCTGTCGCCGCCGCAGCCGAAAAGACAGATAAGTTTTCCGTCTTGAGGAGTAATTTCTCTTGCTGATTTGAGAACGTTTTCAAGTCCGTCAGGAGTATGCGCGTAATCCACAATTACGAGCGGCTTTTTGGCAACTACTTCAAACCTGCCTGCAACACCCTTTACATTCTCCAAAGCTTTCAGGGCAACTTTTAGATCAATTTCCATTGCAATAGAGGCTGCAACTGCCGCAAGAACGTTGTATACACTGAACATACCGTTCATGTGAAGGTTAACCGGATATTCTCCGTCCTTTGTTGCAAGCTTAAATTCTGCTCCGTTTAGAGAAAAATGTATATCCCGTGCCATTACATCTGCTTCTTTTTTTACTCCGTATGTATATTTTCGTACTCCTTCCGGAACAACCGATAAAAATTTCTCTCCGTATTCGTCGTCAGCGTTAATTACTGCGTAAGCCCCTTCCTGAAGCCGTTTAAATAAAAGTGCTTTGGCCTCAAAATAATTTTCCATTGTTATGTGGTAATCCAGATGATCCTGGGTCAAATTTGTAAGCACTGCTCCGTCAAAGCAGCAGCCTCCTACGCGGTTTTGTTCCAGTGCGTGCGAACTGACTTCCATTACAACATTATCTATTTTTTCAACATCTTTAATCATTCTCAAGGTCGCTTGCAATTCAGGGGCCTGCGGAGTTGTATGCTTTGCATCTCGGTACTCGCCGTTTGAGGAAAGCTTATAGCCTAATGTCCCTATCAATGCACACTTTTGTTCGTTTTGCTCAAATATTTTTTGTATTAAGTGGGTTACGGTTGTTTTCCCGTTAGTTCCTGTTATGCCGATAAGATTAAGGCCTCTTGACGGGCTTGAGTAAAATCTGTCTGCTATATCTGCTATTTTATGTCTTGTTGAATTAACTACTACTTGCGGAATTTTTTTGTCTGTTTCAACCTTGTGTTCGGTCAGCAATGCCGCTGCTCCGTTGTTTATCGCATCTTGCGCATATTTGTGCCCGTCAGTGTATTCGCCTGTCAGGCATACAAATATGTCTCCCTTTTTAGTGGTTTTTGAATTATAAGAAATTCCTGATATCTCAACGTTTTTAAAGTTTATGAGATCTTTATAATCTAAGTGTTCAATTAATTCATCAAGTTTCATTGCTGCTCCTTTTAAATTGATAATCAAGTGTATTACTGAGAACTTTTGCTTATATTTTTGACCGGTTGATTAACATTTTTATCCGGTTTCAGGTTAAGTATTCTTGCAACTTGTGTGGTAACTTCGTGGAAAACCGGGCCTGCTACGGTATTACCCCAAATCGCTCCGACTTTTGCGCTGTCTATCATTACATAAACAAGAATTTGCGGATTGGAGGCCGGAAGGTAGCCGATTGTTGATGTGTAGCTGTACGGAGTATATCCGGCGGCATTTTCTTTTGGTTTTCTGGATGTACCGGTTTTTGCTGCAACATTGTATTTATCCATTTTTATAACCGATCGCCCGTTGTTAACACTTTGGGCAAGCAGGCGGGTTATTGAATGCGCTGTTTGCGGTGTTACGACTTGTACTCGTTTGATTTTCAGCGCCTCTTCCTCTGGCGAATACCTGATAACGTGCGGTGTAACCTTTACTCCGTCATTCGCTAAGGCTGAAACAGCTGATATCATCTGTATTGCGGTAACAGATGTTCCGTATCCGTACGACATTGTTGCATGTATCCCTTGATCCCAGTTACTCCAGTATGGCAAAAGTCCTGAGGATTCTCCGGGAAGATCTATTCCCGTTTTTGCACCAAAGCCGAATTTTTTAAGTGATTCGTAAAATTCTCTCGGGCTCATGGTTTTTGCTACGTTTATTGATCCTATATTGCTTGAATGTTCAAACAAATATTCGAGTGATATGTGCCCGGGGTATGGTCTTATGTCGTAATCATAGTTTTTAATTTCCCAGTTGCCTATCGTTGTTTTACCAGTGTCCAGCACTGTTGAATTTTCGTTAATTTTTCCCAAATCCATTGCACTTGCAACTGTTATTGTTTTGAATGTTGAGCCCGGAGGAAATACATCTGTCAATGTCCAGTTTTTTATCTGTTCAGGCGTTGCGTTTCTGTAATTATTCGGATCATAATTCGGATAAACTGCATAGGCCAGAATCTCTCCGTTTCGCGGATTCATAACTATTACGGTACCTCTCAGTGCTTTTTTCTCGTCAACCATTTTCGCTAATTCTTTTTCGCATACATGCTGAATTGCTGCGTCAATAGTTAAAGTTACATCTTCTCCTTTCGGGTTCTGGGCTGTTGCTACCGGATCCGTTGAAAAATCATATATGATTTTTCCTTTTTGGGTTCTTTGGTATTGAACAGTATTTTCAATGTGCTCAAGCTTATCCTTGGCTGCATATTCAATACCGTTTGCTATGTCCGCGTCAAAGTTATAATATCCCAAAACATGAGCCGCCATTGTGCCTTGAGGGTATACTCGTGTGTTCTTTTTATCCAGGCTTATTGCTCTTAGATGTAGTTTGGCGACTTGTTTTGCTGTATTGCGGTCTACATCTTTTTTTACAGCTATTATTTGGGCTTGCGAATTTAATTTTTTCAGAAGTTCTTCCTTAGACATTTTTAGTATCGGTGCAAGTTTTTTTGCTATATCTTCAGGGGAAGATTCATCTTCATCATAATCCGCACGTCTTGCAAATATATTATAAAATACATCGTCTGTTGCCAATTTTATTCCGTTGCGGTCGTATATATCGCCGCGTACTGCAAAATTCTGGCTTGCACGCTGCTTTTGCGCACGGACTTTGTATTTCTTTATGTCTATTACCTGGATGAAAAACAAGTGGATTATAAGCGCGGCAGCAAAAAGTATAAACATAA
>CALUYR010000036.1 GCA_944325045.1 Candidatus Gastranaerophilales bacterium | reverse complement strand
CATAAGCCGCCAGCGCCAACTTTTGCGATAAGATGATCGGAGTTTTCAAGGATTTTGGTATCTGTTCTGCATTCCCCGCCGATAATATACGGGTGGTGTAAAAATGCATCGCGGATTTTTTTATACTCATCCGAGCAAAATACGTTTATAAAACCTTTGCCCATATTTTCCAAAGGCATTGCAAAAACCGGAACCCCGGTCCCGTCTGTTCTTACCGGATATTCTTTTTTCAATTCGCAAATTTCATAAATACGTTCCTTTATAAGTTTTTGAAGCGGATGGTAACTTTCATTATAAGTCTCCAAATCCCAATTATGCATAGCACAAAGACCAAGCATCATTATATGCTTTCCAGAACAGTTGTTATGTAAAACAGTCGGCTCCTCGTCATCCAGAAGCATTTTCTCATAAGCAGCTTTTGAAAGCGGAGGATGCACGCCGCATTTTAACTTATCTTCAGATATCCCGATTTTTCTTAACAATTCTCTGGCAATATCAATATGGCACTGTTCTCCGGTATGAGAAGCACAACAGAACGCAATTTCCTCCTCAGTCATATCAAAAGCCTCGTCCATACCAAAATCAATCATCAAAGCTGCCTGGAGAGGTTTTGCGCAAGACCGCATATAAAACGGGTAATTTCCGCTCTCACCAACCCGGTCAACCACATGAACCCTGTTCAAAACCATTACATATCCGAAATGCTGTTCTTCTACCAGTCCGTCACGAATGTATTTTACAAGTGTATCCGGAGAATTAAATATCATAATTTTTCACCACATCAATAATTTTCGCCATAGTTTTTTTCAAAGCTTTATTTTCATCCTTTAAAGCTTTTATTTCATCTTCAAGTTTTTTAATATTTTTTACCTCTCCGTTGCTGTCAGGAAGCATATCAGGGTTAATAACAAAGCGTTTTCTGGAATCAGCTTTAAGCCGGAAAAGTGTTTTAACGGTTTCTTCAGTAAGGAATCCCATTTTGACCAGAACTTTGCCGATAAGTTCATGCTGGCCTCTGTCAGCGTTTTTCTTTTGCTCAGCGATAGCAATATCAAGCTGGTCAATAGTTATAGAACCGTTTTTGAGGAAGTAATCGCCAGTAGGGAATTTCCCTGCAATAAATCCGGCCATAGCATAAACTTCTTCACTGTCCGGAGCCTCTATATAATTTTGTTCCAGGCAAAATATGTATAGCTTGGCAATTTCTTCTACTGACATAAACATATTCAGAGAAATTTCAAGAATACTGTATCCGTCATGGACGTACTTTAAGAAATTATAAATATTGCTGTCCAAACCGCTGGCCTTATCCCAGAGTTCATTTTTCCCCTGAAAAGTCAGCGTCGGAATATTCATTGAAAATATTTTGTCGGCATTATTAATAATGTACCGTTCACAGTAATTTTCTTTCATATTCTGGTATAAGCGGAAGAAAACCACCTGTTTTATCCATAAAGGATATGCTAAAAATTTGTTTAAAAATAATTTGAATATGTTTCTCTTCATAATATGCCTCTAAAGTTAATTATACATTAAATTCCAATTTTTTCAAGTGTGGTTTGCTATCCGAATAAAAAGTATTGAAAAAAATATAATAATAATTTATAATAGTAATAAGGATTATAAACAGAACGGGGTATTAACACATGCAAAACTCAATCATAGTGCGGGTTTCCCTGATAGGGGGGGGGGCAGACTAAGGGCGTAAACCCTTTTATTGCGAGTGTTTCACGTAATTGCACAGTGTTTTTTGTCTGGTATAATTCCTTTTTAAAATGGTTTCGGGGTAAAGTTATTTCTGGATTAGATTATCTTATACGGAGATTTTGTATTGTAACCGGACAGATTTGGAGAAACAAATATGGTTCAAAGTTTTCCGCTACTAAATTTTGAATATTTAATGGAAGTTTTTTATGAGTAGTTTTTTAGAAAATATATTAAATACAAAGTGCAGTGAAACAAACGAGAAGTGGAAACTTGGAGCTATTGTCAGGCAACTTGCCGACATTAATTATTATACGCAATATTGATATTCATAATCAGATTAAAACATCTGAAAAAATAAAATTGCTATTTAAGATGTCAAAATTATTTATAACTGCCAACATTATAATTTTCCACATCGTTCAATTTATCAGTTGCAAGCACAGAACGTATATTACCGCACCATGAACTGTCAACATACGATATTGAACCATCTTCTTCTATACCAAAACAAAAGTAATCTTGTCCTACACGATTCGGTTTTTCAATTCCGTTAACATCGAAACTTATTGAGCCACAAGTTGTACGTATAGACTGAGTTTTCTCTCCGGTTGCAAATCCATTTTCGTCAATAACATCTTGTTCTATTACTTCATAACAACTTTTGTACTGAGTTGCGGCAATAATTGCTCCATCAGCTAATACAAAACGTGGCTTATTAGATATTTCTGCCATAGCAGTATTACCATTTCCGTCTGGCATCTTTTTTCTTGGCATTATTTTGTATTGGCCTTGACAACCCTTTGAGTTTGAAGTTGAACAGATTTCTATTGTTTTAAAATATTTTGCAAGATTCCGCGTCGTTTGCTCCGATGTATTTGAAGTGTCAAATAAAGAGGATACATCTGAAACTTCATTTTCAGCCTTATATAAATTTATTGCAGAAAAAATTTGGGAATAAACTTTTTTTACTCTTGTAAGTACAACCCTTTCCTGATATTTAGCAATAAGTGTCGGCAAAGTCATTGCAGCCACAACGCCGATTATGCCGAGAGTTATTAAAACTTCAGCCAGGGTAAACGCAGCCCTGCAGGAGACGAAGTCCTCTCTTACATAATACTGCCCTGGGTTTGATACAACGAAACTTTCAAGACTTGGCGTAAACCCTTGTCTCCCTTGAGGTTCGTTACCCCCCCCCCCCGTATATGCTGTTATTATTGGCTTTTCCATGTTTTTATCCTCCTTTTTCTTTCATTATATACTATTTTTTATTTTTTGCAAGGGAAGTGGGATATTAACAACTTAATTATTCTGAATAAAAGCTTGAAAATACTCTTTAAAAAGTCTTTTTGGTTATGGGACTTGAAACTAATCTTAAAAGTTGTTATAATAAAAAAGAAAGTATGGATATAATGTTTTACGCAAATAATTCTGAAAAACCAATCATAGTAAGAATTTCCCCGATAGGGGGGGGGGCAGACTAAGGGCGTAAACCCTTTTACAGCGAGGGTTTTACATAACGGTATTACGTTTTTTGCTTGGTATAATGCCTTTTTAGAATGCTTCTGGGTTGATGTTGTTTGGGGATTAGATTATCTTACCTGGATGTTTGGGGCGGAATACGTAAAGATTCGGCGAAACAAATATGGTTCGCTATTTTGCGCTACAAAATTTTGAATAATTAATGGAGGATTTTTATGAATAGTTTTTTAGAAAATATATTAAATACAAAATGCAGCGAGACGAATAGCGAGGGGAAACTCGGAGCTAATGTTGGACAACCTACCAACATTAGAAAAGACACATTCTCCCGTGTCTACCGCTCGCCTCGCAAGTCCGCGTTTACCATCGCTGAAGTGCTTATCACCCTCGGGATTATCGGTATTGTCGCCACGCTTACTCTACCGGGGCTTATTGCTAAATATCAGGAAAAAGTCTGGCTTAACCAGTTCAAAGCTACTTACTCTATTCTTTCACAAGCTTACACAAGGGCTTTTATGGAATACGGGGCGCCGGATACGTGGGGATTGAAAGAAAATGATAAAGACTCTAATGAAAAAGTTTATCAGTATTTAGCTAAATATTTAAAAGGACAAGATTATGGATTCGGATATAGTAAAATACCCTCTAATTACATACAGCTCAACGGGGAAGGTGGAACTGGCGGCTGGAGCGGTTCAGCTGGGAAACATAAGGTTTTTGCGCTGACAAACGGAGCTATCATTTCTATATCAGGTTACTCTTATATTATTGAACTTGAAGGAGAACGACCGATGGTTGAGTTACATGTAGATATTAACGGTGTTAAAGGGCCTAATCAATTTGGGAAAGATTTCTTTTTTTTATTTCTTAGCACTAAAAAAGGATCGCCGATGGTTAGAGGTTATGATATTTGGTGGATAAATCAAGATTATTGTACTACCAGAAAAGGAACTAGTGGCTGGTGGAGCGGAGGAGCCTGCGCGATTTGGGTTATTGCTAAAGGAAACATGGATTACCTGCACAGAGAAATCACTGCTGAAGAATGGGAATCGATTGACAGAAGTAATTAAATATTTATGTAAGGATTAAAAATAACCCGTTCCTCTATTGATTTATTCTTTCGCGGCATGTAAAATTAAAAACAGGAATAAGGAGAAGATTATGGAAAAGGAAATAAAAATAAAAAAATGGGGTATTTTAATCCTTTCAATTATAGGCTTTTTAACAACAATTAAACTGGCAATTATCTATCACGAAGCAAACTTTAATCCATACGCACTGCCAAGTTTTTGCTCTGTAAACGACTTTATTGACTGCGACGGTATTGCAAAAACAACAGAATCTCAGTTTCTCGGTATACCGCTCGCTTACTGGGGGCTGTTTTTATACTCGTTTATAACTTTGCTTTTGTTTGCTGATAAGTTAAAAAATATTAAACTTTTCAAGTTTATGGAAGTGTTTAAAAATCCGCTTGATTACATTGCAATGCTTGGTTTAATATCTTTTACTATTTCAATGATCTTACTTTGCTTAAGCTTATTTGAGATCAAAAAACTGTGCTTATTCTGTGTATTCATTTATATTCTAAATTTGTTAATCGGGCTTATAGCACTTGATTTCAAAAACGGCGGGATTGTAAAAGCGTTTAAACAAAGCGTCATGGATTTTCTTGATGCAATAAAAAACAAATGGTATCTGGCTGCTTTTGTAATTGTAATGCTTCTTGCCGGCAGCGGTCTTGCATACACGGCAACAAGCTATGTTTTTGCGCCTCAGGTAAAACAACAAAAAGAATTCGGTGAATTTATTAATGCAAAAGGAAACAAATATGCTGTAAACGGCAATGTACTGGGCGATGAAGATGCTGAAGTCGTTGTTTATGCATACACAGACTTCAACTGCCCGATTTGTGAGGCTTATAACATTATGCTTCATAAGGCGGCAAAAGAATTAAAAGGATTTAAAGTCGTTCATAAAAACTTACCACTGGATACAGAATGCAACCCGTTCTTGAAGGCGCCGTTCCATCAAGGATCCTGCACAATGGCACGCTATGCTATGGCCGCCGAAAAACAAGGAAAGTTCTGGGCTATTAATTCCAAGTTCTTTGAACTCCACCCGGCAACAGAAGACGAAATTCTTATAATTGCAAAAGATTTAAAACTTGATGTGGATAAGCTTAAAATAGACGCAAACAGCGATGAAATTAAAGAAGAACTTGCAAAAGAAATAGACCTTGCATACTCCCAAGGCATAAATGCAACACCTTCAACAAAAATCGGGAAAGATGTCTATATCGGGATAAAACCGTACAGTGAGCTGAAAAAATTATTAGAGGAAGCCGGTGCAAAAGCAAGATAACAAATTATTACTGCACGCGTGCTGCGGAATATGTTCAGGCTATCCCATATCTTTATTAAAGGATATGGGATACTCTCTTACCGTATATTTTTACAACCCGAATATTTTCCCTCAAGAAGAATACATGAAAAGACTTAACGCTGAAAAAACTCTTTGCGGACACTATGAAGTTGAACTAATTGAGGGCGAATATATTCCGGAAGAATTTTACGAATGCGCAAAAGGGCTTGAGAATGAACCGGAAAAAGGCAAACGCTGTGAAAAATGTTTTGAATTGCGGCTCAGAAAATCTGCCCAAACCGCAAAACGTCTCGGAATAAAAAATTTTACAACATCTATTGTCATAAGCCCGCACAAAAGCTTTCAGAAGTTAACAGAAATAGGAGAGCAGATTGCTCAAGAATATGATCTGAATTATCTTGCAATAGATTTTAAGAAAAAAGACGGATTTCTAAAAACAAACAAAATTTCAAAAAGCTTAAACTTATACAGGCAAAACTATTGCGGATGCCGGTTCAGCCTAAGATAAGGATATGTATGAAATATTCATTTATATACACATACAAAAATTATAATTTCACACTAACAGCGGATGCACAACATCTTTTAGGATTAAAACTATATCCCAAAATTTGTGAAAACACAAAAGAAGAAATTAATCCGGTTTTAGAAAAGGCAATAAAGCAACTTGATGAATATTTCAGCGGACAAAGGAAAGTTTTTGAACTTCCGCTAAATCCACAAGGTACGGAATTTCAAAAAAAAGTATGGGGAAATTTGTTAAAAATTCCATACGGCCAAACGGTTTCCTACAAGCGCCTGGCCGAGATGTCCGGAAATTCTTTTGCCTCAAGGGCAGTGGGAATGGCAAATAACAAAAATCCCATAGCAATAATCATTCCCTGCCACAGAGTAATAGGCGCTGACGGAAAACTGACAGGCTATGCCGGCGGATTAGATTTGAAAAGAGAATTAATAGAATTGGAGAAACACAATATATGAAAACAGTAAAATTAACTAAAATGCAAGGCTGCGGCAATGACTTTGTAATAATTGACTTTGAAGAATTTCAAAAAACACAAATGTCCATGAGCGATTTTGCCCTGAAAGTTTGTAACCGGAATTTCGGTGTTGGCGCTGACGGTATGATTATACCGAATTTAAAGCCGGAAAATACTGATATAGGCTGGTATTTCTATAACTCAGACGGCTCAACAGCGCAAATGTGCGGAAATGGAATGAGATGTTTTGCAAAATACGTTTTCGACAAAAAATTGGTAAATAAAAAACAATTTACGGTTGAAACACTTGCTGGAATTATCAAACCTGAAATTTTAGATAACGGTTTTGTTCGCGTAGATATGGGGATTCCGGTATTTGAATACTCTAAAATACCCTTTTGCGGAGAAAAAAAGCTTCAAGCAGCTGACAAAGAGTTTGAAATATTTCCGGTCTCAATGGGAAACCCGCACTGCGTAATATTTACCGACGAAAATCCTATGGAATTAGCATTAAAATACGGCCCGGAAATCGAAAAACATCCTTATTTCCCGGAAAAAACCAATACAGAATTTGTAAAAGTCATATCAAAAAACGAAATAGAAATGAGAGTTTATGAACGCGGATGCGGAATAACTCTTGCCTGCGGCACAGGTGCCTGCGCTTCTCAAGCAGCGTGTATTTTAAATAACTTAACAGAAAATAACGTTAAGGTTAATCTGCTTGGCGGCTCCGTATTCGTTGAATGGCAAGGATCTCAGGATAATTTAAGTGAACATATCTTTTTGACAGGCCCGGCAAATTACAGTTTTGTTGCAGATTACATCTTGTAATTATTTGTTTTTTCATGATACTATTGTCTTATAAACCAAATAACTAAAAGGAGACAAATAAAAATGAAAAATTACGAATTACTAACTATCTTCAAACCAAACCTGGATGCAGAAGAAGTTGATAAACACATCGCAAAAATTAACGAAACCATCAAGGATTTCGGCGGGAATGTAGAATCTTCAGATAAAATAGGCAGAAAAAAATTAGCTTATGATATACAAAATTTCAGAGACGGTTTCTTCTATTCTGCAATATTAAGCCTGCCGGCTGACAAAGTTGCAGAATTTAAAAGACAACTCAGATTAAATGACTCTATTTTGAGAACAATGTTTATGGAATCGTCTCAAAAGGCTTCTGTTTAATAGAAAATTTATGGAAGGAATTAATAATGTCATTAGCTAAGGCAGTAGTAACAGGAACAATTTTCAGAAACCCGGAAAAACGTTTCACGCAAAATAACATAGCAGTTTCGTCCTTTGTGCTGAATATCGGAGAACGGGAAGAAATGTTAATAAGGGTGTTATCAAGAAGAACAGCGCTTGATGAAATTGTTTCAACTTTATCAAAAGGTGATAAAGTTCTGGTAGAAGGCCGGCTTCAAACAGCTGCTGTTAAAATGGACGACGGTTCTGAAAAAAGAATTTTCGAAATAGACGCCGCCACAATTGAAAGCTTAAGCAGCGGCAGTTCATCAGCCCCTGCGGCCAGTTCAAACTTCGGAACTGAGGAAATTGTCAAAATCGAATCCGATGACTTTTCCAATGAGCTGATTGGCGAGGACGAAATTCCGTTTTAGGTATGAAAGGAATATATAATGGGTAAAAACGGAAAATTTATTCCAGCAATAACATGCCGGATAGCGGCGCAAACACAAAAGATTAAACAGGCTCAAAATAAATCAACTTACAAATATCATACGAATCTCCAAAAAAATCAAAAACCTGATGTGTTTGTAAAAGTCACAACAGAATCAATTGCAGAGGTAATTAAAGCAAGAATAGAAAAATTTAATATATAAAATAAGTAAACAGAAGGTCGAGCGCTAAAGCGCAAAATAGAAAGGTAAAATTTAAAACAATGGCAAGACAAAATGATGCAGATAAGAAAAAAAGAAAAAATTGCAGTCTTTGTGCTGACAAAGTAGAAGCTATTGATTTCAAAGATGCTGCAAAATTGAAAAGATACCTGACTGAAGCCGGGAAAATTATTCCTCGCAGAATTACAGGTAACTGTGCTGCTCACCAGCGCATGATTGCAAAAGCAATTAAACGTGCTAGAGAAGCCTCTATTATCAGCTATGTTTTTGACTAATTGCTGATAGATTAATTGTTCTAACGGCCGCATTGAAATTTTTCAATGCGGCCGTTTAAACTTATTTTACTGAATTTTGTTGTTTTCTGTATTCCTCTGTTCCCGGGAATGAATTCGAACCGGTTATCCTTTTAGTCAGCCAGTATTGCATCTTAGGAATAAGCGTCGACAAAAAGAGTGCGGATATAGCAAAGCCGGCGCCCCAGTTAAGAACATTCCATCTAAAGTTAGTCTTGGATGCTTTTTGAAGAATTTCCTCAGTAATATCAGTTTTTGCTTTCGCTGCTTTATCAATAATTTGTTTTACAAAGAATTTTATATCATCATCAACCGCCTCGACGGATTCAGCTGAAATAAATTTGTATGGGTTAAGGAAATTAGCCAGCCCGGACTTTTTGTCCTTCCCGAAAGAAAGTTCATAAATATTTTTGAGAAATTCAGGGTTATTAAGGTAACCGCCCTTGAATACCCTCTCAGCCTGCTCAAGCGTAATCCTGCCAACACCTTGAACCTCCGGCTGCAATTTTGCCATATCTTCAGCAAGTTGTATGTATTTATTAACATCAGCGGCCGGAACCAGCGACGGAATTTTGGTTTTAAATTCATTAATCGACATAAATCCGTTCTTAAATTCATCCCGAATTGTCTTAGGCAATGCAAAATCTTTGCCGAACATTTCTTGTGCAAGGATTTGCGGAGAGATTTTCCCGCCTTTTTCCCTAACAATATCAACCATCAAATCTTTTGTATACGCAGCATTCAAGGAATCAACACGAGTCTTACGTCCCTTTTGCTCAATCATGTTCAGCCATCTATTCATGTTCGGCATGTTAAACATATAGAAGTATATTGATGTCAAGTCACGGAATAAGATTTCCCGGCGCTCATCGTTGTTTCTTGCGCTAATAGTCCTGCCGGTTGCAGTACCGATATCTGTTGATAAGAGCTGCCAGGTTGTATTATTTTCAAGGTTAAACGCAAGTGACAGCAGTGCAGATGAACCGGCTCCAAATGATACGTCTTTATTGTGTGTATTAGCATGATCAATAAATTGATCCATATTAACACGTTTCAATAACATTGATTTGTCGTTGTTAACATCATGAATTTTTTTAGCGTCACCACGATGATAATAACGGGTTATAGCCTGATTAATCTTAGGAACAACAAAACCGATCATCGCGTTCGCCATCAGAATACTAGTAACAATTTTGGCCGCTTTAAATTTAGCAATCTGACTTTCAGTAAATTTCGCTCCATTACTGCTTCTTTCAATATGTAAAAAGTTAGCAAGCGGATTTCTGGCTTTATCGCTGCCAAGATCAAATTTAGCAGTTTTCATCTTCAAAATCCATTTGCCGATTTTATCATTTATAGCATTAAACGCTTTAACACCGCCTAACCAAAAAACCGCAGCGGTAAATTCTTCTGTAATTCTTTCCCTGCCTTCGTCAAAACCTCCTCGCTTATAAGCCTGATAAGTTCTTCCGGATTCAACGAACGCCTCGAGCAAAATAAAACGTGCAAGTCCGCCGCTTGCCATACTTTTCATAAATTTATGTGAGGTAAATTGTTTATATGAACTTGCAGGTTTTATACTTATTGCCATACTAACACATTCTTTTTACACTTACCCTTCATATAAATCCGGTGAATAATTTTTTTTGCCTGGCCTGCTTACATTCTTAAAACTTTGTTACACATATTATTCTAAAGATTTGTAAAAATTTAGTGTCGAAGTAACAATATATAATCTTGAGTGTTTTTGATACAATGGAAGTGAAGGTGAGAACAAATGGCAATTCAACAAATAACAAATTTTAATCCGACAAATAAGAATATAAACTTTACACATTTTGCCAACCACGAAAAAAAGAACGAAACAGAATCTACAAAAGTAAAACTTGGAGTGAGCGCAACCTCTGTTCTCGGAGTAGCTACAGCTTTGGCATTGATTTCAAAACGCCAGGGATTTTCACTTAACCCATCAAAAATATTAAAAACACCTATAAAAGACTGGGCAATATTTAAAATAACGAATAAGCAAAAAAACAATAATCCGGTCTTAGATTTCAAAGCCGGAGAAATTCTGACATTAGGAACCGGCTCAGTATTGGGCGGCCTTGCAGGTGGAGCAATCTTTGATAAAAAGGAAAACTTCCGCTCAAAATGTAATGAAGCAATAAGTCAAATGGTTGGCGACATAATGATACCGCTTGGATTTGTGGCCTGCCCGACCATGCTTTATAAAGATTTTGAAAACCTGGCCAAAAAAGAAACAAAACACCTAAAACTTAAACAAATTTCTAAATTTATACAAGGAAACAAATTATTAAAAATTCTATGTCCGACAATTGCAAGCGGAGCCCCTCTGGCAGCCGGAATAATAGTTGGTAACAAGACATCAAACTATATAAACGAAAAAGTTAACGGTGTAAAACACGAACGAAAAATTAAAATAACAGATCTGGCCCCACATTTGGATGATGTATGCCTGGCAGTATCTTTAATGGCGGAAAAAGGCCCAATTCCGGATATAATCTCGAGACTTGTACCAATAGCACTTACTATAGCCGGAATTGAAACCGGAAGCGCAACCAATAAACATCATAAAGGTTAATAGTTATATTATTAAGATATGTAACATATATATAATATATATGTTATAAATATAGAAGGAAAGGGAATACATGAAATATAACCATTTTCTTTATTTTCTCCTACACACACTAACCTTTTACACATTGAGATAAGTCGCCGCGAGGCGGCTTTTTTATGCTGAAATTTAAAGCAGACAGAAAATGAGTTGATTAAAATAATAAGCGGCACTAAGAAGAACGCTTAAGGGCCGATTACGTGTAGAGTATTTGTAAGAAAGGGAATGTGTGGGAGTAATAGGCGTGGAGAAAAAAAATAAAAACATCATAAAAATGAATGATTTAATTTAAGAAAAGGTTTGGTAATATAACAGCATACTCCTTAGAGACTAAGATACACATATCCCTAATCAACAGCTATGCACCTCAAAGTACATAGCTTTTTCTTATAAAAAGAAAAGAAAAGGGATAAAAAACGAGAACTAGTTTGCTATTGACAAACGATTTTGAGTAAGTAAAATAGAATTACATCCAACAATCGAATGGAGGAGTGCC
>CALUYR010000035.1 GCA_944325045.1 Candidatus Gastranaerophilales bacterium | reverse complement strand
AGAAGAAGTCAGTGCGGGGATAGATATTCTGAAAAGTCTCGGACTCAGAAAAAAAGGGGTTAATTTCGTTTCTTGTCCTACATGCGGAAGAACTCAAATTGATTTGATAAATTTGGCAAAAAAAGTAGAAGAAAAATTCCGTACATTGGATCTTCCCATTACTATAGCTACTATGGGCTGCGCCGTTAACGGGCCGGGAGAGGCAAAACATGCTGACTTTGGCATTGCAGGCGGAATAGGTGAAGGTTATATCTTTAAAAAAGGCGAAATAATTGCTAAGGTTCCGGAAAGCCAGCTTCTTCAAAAATTAGAAGATGTTATAAAAAAATCATACGAATAATACATTTTTTTTTTATGTAAAGAATTTATAATACTATTGCAAGTATTAAAAAAAAATGTTAATATATAAATAAAATAGAGGTGTAAGATGAAGAAATTTTTATTAACTGTTGGAATTTTGGCGGCTGCATTGCCGGCGTTTTCCTCTGTAGACGTAAATCAAACAACAACTCCTGAATACCTTAACAATTACGGTTATTCAGAGGCTGCAATAAACGTTATTCAAATGCAGAAAGCTATGTTCAACGGGGAAAAATATATTGTTCCTGTAAGCAGCCAGGTTCATGCTAAATATTATAAGGATAATAAAGTATGGAACAGTTTGGTAGATGCTACAAGATCATTCTTTACATATCTTGATCCGGCACTTGATAAGGAACAGTTCTTACGTACTGATATCAAATATTACTCTAATACCGGTGATTTCTAATAAATTTATCGCTAGTATTTTATTAGCAGTAATAATTTCTATATCAGGATATAATCCGGTTTTCGCAGATGGCATAAGAGATTCTTCCGCCAATACCGTTCCGGCTGCAAATTCTGTAGATTATAATTACGCAAAGGAGCTTGAAGCCCAGGCTGATAAGTTTTTTTATACCGGTATAGAAATTAAAGATCAAAAATTGAGAGAAGCATATTTGTCAAAAGCTCTTGCCAAGTATATGCTTCTCTTAAAGTTACAGCCGGATAACGCGGTTTTTTGTACGCAAATAGCAGTTATTCACGATATTTGCGGTCACTATCCCCAGGCTAAAGAATATTTTTTCAGGGCAATTAACTTAGAAAATCTTAACCCTTTTGCCAATTTTTATTTTGCGGAGTATTATTTTATTAACAAAGATTATAATAATGCCTTGAAGCATTATCTTATTGCTTATAATAACGGATATAAAGATTACTACCAGGTAAATATTAAAATAGCGGCAATTTATGAGCGGTTAGGGGATATCGAAAAGGCAAAGTATTATTACACAAACTCTAAAAATCTTAATCCTTCTATAGAAGGGATTAACTCGAAAATACAATCGTTGGAGAATGTATACTACAGTAAAGAAGATTATAAACCGCGTACCATCAGGGAGTAAGTGATGAAATTGAAAAATATAATTACAACAGTATTAATACTTACATTTGGTCTTGTTTTACCGGCAGTGGCGGATTCAGACTATACAATGATGGAGCCTTACCAGCTTGATCAAAATGAGATATTATTTTCTCAATCCAGACGCCAGGTGGATGCGGTTAATCCTACGTCTATGTCAAACAAAGCCGGAAGCTTTTCTCCGGGCGGCCGCGGTTCTAATCAGTTAATTTTGTATACATCAGAGTACGGCCAGCGTACAAATACCAACGAATTTGGGGCTGAAGCTATTATTGAAGGCAATACTGTTGTGGAATTGAGCGGTGCTGATTCGTTTATTCCTCCAAAATCCGGCGCTGTCATAAGCGGGCACGGGACTGCTAAGAACTGGCTTAATACCAACATTTCAATCGGAACAAAAATTTACTTTGATCCGGCAACGAAGGTTATAACGACTTACACGACTTCTCAGAGTTATATATTTGAAGCTATGCAGAAAATTGATGAAGCTAATGCTATGATTGATTATTATAAAGAAACTAATCCTGACTATGACTTTAAAATTCCGCGTAATTACATCAAAGATGCCCAGAACTATGTGCGCAAAGGCCAGAAAAATCCTGACTCAATTCAGAAGTATTCAACACTTGCAATTGAAGCGGCTAATTCTGCAATAAAAAGCGTGTTACCATTCAGAATAAATGAGTTCAAAGGGGTATGGCTGCGGCCGGTAGAAACAAATGAGGATCAGATTGTAAAATCTGTTCAGAAAATAAAACGTGCCGGAATTGATAATATATTTTTAGAAACCTACTTTCACGGCAGAACAATTTTCCCAAGTAAAACAATGAAGGATTACGGTTTTATTGCTCAGAATGAGAAGTTTGCCGGATTTGATCCGTTAAAAATATGGATCAGGGAAGCGCACAAAAATAACATAAAAGTTCATATCTGGTTTGAAACATTTTATGTAGGCAACATGCTGCCTTCCTCAAACCCGAAAAATATTCTTGCAGTTAAACCTGATTGGGGGAACAAGACATTGTACGGTTATGAGTCTGCTAATGCAACCCCTTCTTCTTCCGAGCATAACGGATATTTCCTTGATCCGTCAAATGCGCAGGTTCAGGAATTTCTGCTGAAACTGCTTAATGAAATTGTTACAAGCTATAAACCTGATGGTATAAATCTGGATTACATTCGTTATCCGCAAGCTATATCAATTTCCCCTTCCGGAAACTGGGGGTATACGGAAAATGCCCGTTCAATCTTCTACCAGATGTATGAAGTTGATCCTGTTAAGCTTAGATTATCTGATCCTTTGTGGGCTCGGTGGGGCGATTTCAGGAGACAGCAGGTTACTAATTTTGTGAAAAAAGTTAGCGAGATCGGAAAGAAAAATTCGGTTTATATAAGTGCTGTTATTTTCCCTGATAAAAGCGTTGCATATTCAAGAAAAATGCAGGATTGGGCAGTATGGTCACAGAATCATTATTTAAAAGGACTGACCCCGTTGTTTCTTACTTGTAACCCGAAAACTTTAAATTCCCAGGTTACAACAGTTCTTAACTACAAAGCCCCTGAAACGGATTTATTTGCAGGTTTGTTCGTAACCTTCATGGGCGGAAGTGAAGAAGATTTGATAAGACAAATTCACGAAACACGTAAATTAAATGTCAATGGTGTTATTCTGTTTGATTTTGCTCACCTCGGAGATAAATATGTGAAAGCTTTATCCAAAAGAGTTTTTTCTTCAGACGGCAAAAATAACAGCAAATCAGAAAATACCTCCGGGATTGATTGGGATAAAACTGATGAAATTATCAAAAAAGCCGGTATCCCGTTAAATGTTACAATTCAAAGGTATGATCCGAATAATGTAGGTCTGCTGTACAAGCAAAATAAAAATAATTCTTCTAAAATATTTGTGTCGCAAAAAAAATAACATGATTTGAATAAACGGGTTCGTAAATTTTACCCCTGATTTGATTTTTAGGTTTGTTCGTGTTAACCTTTTGGGGTAAGTTGTTTACATTTGAGTTGAGTTATGAATATAGATAAAGAAAAGATTGTTGCTTATATAAAAAAGCTGGACAAGCCTAAAATTCTTGTTGTCGGCGATTTGGCCATGGATGAAATGGTTTACGGTGATGCGGAAAGAATTTCAAGAGAAGCGCCGGTGCTGATTTTGCAGCACACGCATACAAAACCAATACTCGGCGGGGCTTCAAACGCTGCGCATAACGCTGCAACGCTAAATAATGGCAAAGTTTCTGTAGCAGGGGTTTTTGGAGAAGATTATCAGGCCGACCAGCTTTTCGGCGCTTTTGCAGAAGCAGGCATTAATACTGAATATGTCATTCAGGATAAAAACCGCAAAACTATTACAAAAACAAGAATCCTCGGTTCAATTACCACATCAATAACCCAGCAGATAGTAAGGATTGACCGCCAGACTAATGCGCCGTTGTGCCCTGAAACAGAGAATAAAATTCTCAAAAATCTTGAGGCTGCAATTCCTGAACATGATGCGGTTATCTTGTCTAACTACCATATCGGTACTTTAACCCAAAAAGTTATTGCCCGGACAATAGAACTTGCAAATAAGTATTCAAAAAAAATTATAGTAGATGCTCAGAGAGATCTAGGCAGCTACAAGAATGTTACATCTATGACGCCAAATCTTCCTGATACTCAAAAAACAGTGGGATTTGCGTTGGAAAATGAAGCGGATTTACAGCGGGCAGGTAACAGACTTCTCGAACAAACAAATGCAGATTCTGTATTGATTACCTGCGGAGCAGACGGTATGTTTGTAGCTGAAAAGAATAATAAATATACAAAAATTCCGGTATTTAACAAATCTGAAGTATTTGATGTTACCGGTGCCGGTGATACTGTTACGGCTGTATATTCTCTTGCGCTTGCGGCCGGAGCGGATCCGGTGTATGCCGCATTAATCGGAAATGTTGCTGCAAGTATTGTCGTCAGACAATGGGGATGCGCAACTACTACTGTTGATGATCTTCTGTCAGCAGTTGAAAAAATATAGGAGAACTTTATGGAAAAATTTCAATTTTTAAAGAAAATAGGCCCTTTTGACTTGATTGTAATTGTAGGTATAATTATTGCAATTGCTGTGGGCTTTGTTACTTTTAAACATTTCAGACAAACTGCTGATAAACAAATAGAAACAACATCTCCAATAGTGTTTGATGTGTTCCTGCGCGGTATAACGCTTACCGGTGGAGAAGTTCCTATTGCTGCAGGTAATAAAACATTTATCAGTATTAGAAATGTCCCTTATTCAGATTTGGAAATTATTAACGTTAAAACTGAAAGGAAAAAAACAGTTTTGCCGGTTTTAGCAAACAGTAAAAATGCAACTAAAAATGTACTTGTTGTCGACGATGTTTCCCAGGCAAACTTGTATGATATTGTCGTCACATTAACCGACACCGCCAAAATCACCAAAGACGGTGCCGTTGTAGGTGGTAATAAGATTAAAATGGGGCTGCCTATTACATTAGAAGGTGCTGATTATAAGTTTAACGGTACAGTATCAAATATTACGGTTTCCCATGATGATATAAAAAGTGATGTTGATTCTAATATAAATAAAGTTGATGATGTTCAATAGTTTATTTAAATTTACTCAAAAAAAATTAAATTTCTTATACGAAAACAGTTTATTTTTACAGAATGTAGATAAACTGATTTTCGTATTAATAATTTCCGTATTCTTACTTTCTACAGTAATGTCGTCGGATGTTATCGGTTTTGTTGCTTTGATCGCTGTGTTTTTAACTGTCGTACAAATATTGACAAAGCCCGGAGATAAGTTTGAGCCAAATCATTTTGAATTGTGGCTGCTTGCTTATTTCATGATCGTTGTGGTAAGCCTTGCCGGATCAAGCCTTTTCTCATTGAGTTTGAAAGGTTTTATGAAAACTGTCACATATTTGGGATTTTATGTTTCCGTTGTTCATTACCTGAAAAATCATATCAATAAAATTCCTTATATCCTTGGAGCAATTGGCGTTTGTGTAGGTTTTGAAAGTTTTACAGGGCTGGTGCAGAATTTTTCGCATGTTGCAGAAATTTCAACGTGGCAGGATGTTTCTTCACTTAATCCGGAAGAGGTTATGACGCGTGTGTACGGAACTTTAAAACCTTATAACCCGAATTTACTCGGAGGGTATTTTGTTGCGGGAATTCCTGCATTATTCGGGCTTTGTGCTTATTTTGCAAATAAAAAACATCTAAAATCTGCTGTTATTTCTTTATGTTTTGCGGTTATGGGAGTTGTTGTTTTGTTCCTGACCGGGTGCAGAGGTTCATATATCGGATGTATGGTTATTCTAGCCGGAGTTTTTCTGGTTTGTGCAAAATTCTTGTGGAATAAGTATAAAAAGTTCTTTTTATCAATATTGGCTTCTTGTTTTGTGCTTGCAATATCAGCTCTTATGTTTGTTGCATCGCTAAGAAAAAGAGTTTTTTCAATATTTGCAATGAGGCAGGATTCGTCAAACTCATTTAGATTTAATGTTTATCAATCCTCGCTTCAGATGTTTAAAGATAACTGGCTTTTGGGTATTGGGGTTGGCAACAAGAATTTCAGAGAAATTTACGGATTGTATATGCGTACGGGTTTTGATGCGCTGAGCGCTTATAATATTTTCCTGGAAACGGCTGTGGAAAGCGGAATTTTTGCCTTAATAGCTTTTTTAGGATTTTTAATTGTAATGCTCAAGGACGGGATTAAATTTATTCTGTCATCACCAAGAACGAATGAAATAATATTTGTTTCAGCAGCAGTTATTTCTATAATAGCTATGATGGTTCATGGTCTTGTAGATACGGTATTTTTCCGACCGCAAATTCAGTTTATATTCTGGACAATGGCCGCTGTAATTTCTTCTGTAGTGTACAATAATTCTTGTGAGAATTAATATATGTCTAAAGAACGGCTTGATAAATATCTTACAGATTTAGGTTATTTTGAGACAAAAAGTAAGGCTGCCTCGGCTATTCTTGCCGGAAATGTTAAAATCAATGATGAGTACATAACAAAGGCCGGGTTTCAGATTAATCCGTCAAAAGAGTATGAGATTGAAGTTAAGTCAATGCCTTATGTTTCGCGCGGCGGGTTCAAACTTAAAAAAGCACTTGACGCATTTTCTTTTGATGTAAAAGACCGGATTTGCCTTGATGCCGGGGCTTCTACCGGTGGATTTTCTGACTGTCTTTTGCAAAACGGGGCGAAATTTGTTTATGCTGTAGATGTTGGTTACGGTCAGCTGGACTGGAAAATTCGTTCTGACAGCAGAGTAAAAGTTATTGAGAAAACCAATTTGAGAATTTGTAAATTTTCTGATATATATTCAGAAAATGAACCGGTTGCGGATTTGCTTGTCAGCGACTTGTCATTTATTTCGCTTACCAAGGTTCTTGAGAACTTAAAAAAGCTATTAAGGCCTGATTATCACGAGATGATATGTCTTATAAAACCTCAGTTTGAGGCGGGAAAAGAAAAGGTTGAAAAGGGCGGAGTTGTAAGAGATAAGAATGTACATGCGGATGTAATTCAAAAGGTTGCGGATTGCGCACTGTCGCTTGGGTATGTAATTAAGGGGCTTACGTACTCATCAATCAAGGGGCCGTCAGGGAATATTGAATATTTAATATGGCTTTCTACGGATGGTGACGCTATAAAGACTGTTATTAAAGACGTTGTAGCTGATGCGTTTTTGAATTTGGGCTAGATTGCGGGGTATTGCTGCCGATCGGGAATGTAGATAAATAGAAGATTTTCTCGCAGAGCCGCGAGAAGGGTAAAATAAAGAAAGCTCAAATGGAAGATCTTCTCGTAGGGAATGCGAGAAGGGTAAAATAAAAAAATTCCCGTTTAGAAGAAATTAATTCCTTTTTATTGTATAACTTATGTTTTGCGGCGTTAGGTTTTCGGGATCTGCTCAACCTTTGCGTCAACGTTTATGTCAATATATTTAAAAATATTTGAAACAATTCCGGGGGCAAAATAATAGTTATTATTTACCGGTGTTATTTTTAACATGCTTTTGTTCAGCCCGTAATATACAACTGATGCCAGATATTCTTTTCCGCCTGCTTTAAAAATAATGTATCCGGTTTTAGACTGCATTTCTTTTATTTCAAATCTGTTAGCGCTGATACTTGCAAGTGTAAGATAGTATAATTTTTCAGACGGCATGTAATAGTCTTTAGTGCAGTCATCGTATGAAATATCTTGCGGCGTTGTGAGCTGCTGCATTGTAGGTTCTTCACATAACCCGGCGGGGCAGATTACTACAAGTCCCGATATAATTAATGAATATTTTAATAATTTTTTTAATCTTTCCATGTTTCACCCGTATTAATATCTACAACAAGCGGTACGAGCAAAGGCTGATTAAGTTCCATTGCCTCTCTTACTATAGATTTTACCTGCTCAAGTTCGGATTTCAATGTTTCGATAACCAGCTCGTCATGAACTTGCAAAATAAGTTTTGATTTAAGATTATTCTCTTTTAAATTTTTTGAGCAGGCTATCATTGCAAATTTCATCAGATCTGCTGCTGTTCCCTGAAGCGGCTGGTTAATAGCTGCACGTTTGGCAAATTCTCTTATCATCATATTTGGACTTTCAAGCTCGCTTTTCAGGTAACGCCTTCTTCCGAATATCGTTTCTACATATCCGTTTTTCTCTGCTGATTCAACTGTCGATTCCATGTATAATTTTATATTCGGATATGTTTCAAAATATTTTTTGATAAATTCGTCTGCTTCACTGTTTGTTATTCCGACAGATTTTGCAAGCCCGTATTTACTCTGCCCGTATATTATACCGAAATTAACGGCTTTAGCTTTATATCTCATTTCCTTTGTAACTTTGTCAATAGGAACTTCAAAAACTTTCGAGGCTGTTAGTGTATGAACATCAATATTGTGTGTGAACGCTTCAATAAGATGTTTGTCTTTGGAAATGTGTGCAAGCAGTCTCAGCTCAATTTGAGAGTAATCTGCCGAAAGCATTACGTAATGTTCTTTATCCTTTGGAACAAAAGCCAGACGGATTTTGTTCCCTTCTTCGGTTCTTGTCGGTATGTTTTGCAAGTTTGGGTTTGACGAGGATAGCCTGCCGGTTGCGGTAACCGTAAGGTTAAACGATGTATGTATACGCCCGTCTGTGTTACTTATTAACGCCGGCAGTGCATCAGTATATGTTGATTTTAGTTTTGCAAATTTCCTGTAATCCAAAAGCAGTTTTGCGATCTCGTATTCACCTGCAAGTTCTTCCAAAACTTCGGCACTCGTTGATTTTTTTCGCTTTTTACTTTTAAGCCCCATTTTATCAAACAGAACTTCTCCGACCTGTTTGGGAGAATTTATGTTGAAACCGCAGTCGGCCAGATTATATATTCTTCTCTCCAGCCTTAGAAGTTTGTTGTTCATGATTTCGGAAAGCTCTTTTAAGTATTTTGTATCAATTGACACCCCGTTAAATTCCATGTCTGCCAATACTTTTGTCATTGGCATTTCTATGTTGTAAAGAACTTTTAATTCTTCTGTATTGAGTTTGTTATACCAATATGCTGTAAGCTTTAAAATAGTTGCAGCTTCATCGCAGACACTTCTTAATACTTTGTTTATATCGGAATTTTCCAATGTGGCACGGCGTTTTTTTATTTCTTCAAACTCTGCAAATTCGTATATTGCATGGTTTAAATGTTCCATTGATTGGATTTCAAGTTCATGCTTGCGTGAAGGATTGTTTACATAGCTTGCAAGCTGGACATCGAAAAGCATGCCTTTAAGATCTATTCCGTTGCAGCGGAGTATGTTATATTCGTCTTTGACGTCAAAACTTGTTTTTTTAATGTTTTCGTTCTCAAAGATATCTTTGAGGCCTTCCAGAACCTCTTTTAGTGAAAGCTGAGCCGATAAATTTTTATGTCCGAGCGGAATGTAAAATGTATAAAGGGTTCCGTTTTCATTGTACTTAATTTGGTCTCCTTCTGCCTCAAAACCTTCCCGATACGCAAGTGTTATTCCAAGAAGCTCACTGTCAACAGCGTTTGTAAAGTTTGATTTTATGTAAAACGTTATAATTGACTGTTTTTTCAGCTGGCAGCACAGATCGGCAAAATCTTCACTGTCTGTAATTAAGCAGGTATTGTTTTCATCACCGGCTTTTTTAGCATTTGTTTCTTCCGGTATCTGTGAGAATAATCCCAGCTGGGTTTGGGAAGGAGCCTGATCTTTTGACAGTGCTTTATTCAGATCTACTTTTACCGGTTCAGAGTCAGGGTTAAATGATGTCAGTATTGTATTTATGTTTTTCAAAAATTTATAAAACTGCATTGACTTTAAAAAGTCTGTAACTTCTGCTATATCAGGGATTTCAACTTTTGTCTTGTCAAAATCAAAGTTTACATCAAGATCTCTTATTATTGTTGCAAGGAAATAACTTAATTTTGCATCTTCAACTCCGGTTTGAACTTTTGTTCTTATTGAATTAGACTTAATTTCATCAGCATGCGCAATAACATTATCAAGGTTGCCGTATTCTTGTAAAAGTGCCTGGGCGGTTTTTTCTCCGATCCCCTTTATTCCCGGAATACAGTCCGATGTATCTCCGCGCAGTGCTTTATAATCTATAATCTGATCAGGGTACACCCCCAATTTTTCGTAAACCCCGTTCCAGTCATATTCTTTCAGTTCTCCGCGGGACGGAATGATAACCTTTACGCATCCTTGCTTATCTATAAGCTGGAAAGCATCTTGATCTCCTGTTAAAATTAAAACTTTATGTCCAAGTTTGCAGGCTTCTTTTGAAATAGTTCCTATAACGTCATCCGCCTCAAAACCCTCCTTGGTATATACCGGAATATTAAATGCCTCAAGCCCTTTGGTTATCAAATCCATTTGTGAGCGCATTGCATCTGGCATTTGTTCTCTGTTGCTTTTGTAATTTGGATACTTCTCTACTCTGAATGTGTTATGGCTTACGTCAAATGTTACTGCAATTGCATCTGTTTTGATTTTTTGGTTTTTCAAAAGATCAAATATAGCCTTGAAAAATCCAAAAACGGCCCACGTCGGTTGTCCATCGGATGTTTTCATTCCGGTTCTTTCAAGCGCGTAGTATTCTCTAAATGCAAGTGCATGACCATCTATTAAAATTAATGTTTTACTATTCCCCATGACAACATCTTTTCATAAACATGACTTTTTATCAATTAAATGATATAAAAAATACATTCTTGAGCTCTATTTTCAAAGGGAAAGTAATTTTTCTTAATATTAAGAATATTTCATCTTTCTAATCATAACGGATTTGCTTTAAAATTTGACCTTCATCATCGTAGAAGTTTTCTGCAATTAATTTCCCATCTTTGTTATAATAGTCGTCTTTTATTCGGAAATTCTTGTCTCCTGTTATATCCCGGTAACTTATTATATCAATATATCCTTCTTCATTTATTAAAGATATTTTTTTAATCTTTCTTTCTCCGGAATTGAAGCTTTGGCAAAACCCTGTTAATTTCCCTTCAGTGGAGTAGAATAATTTGCCGCCGCCATTTACCCACGTAATTTGGCCGTCAACGTATTCAACTGTTAGACCGGTATCAAGGCATTTATTAATTATGGTTTGGTCGTTTCTAAATATTAATAAGTTTGTGTCACTTTTTATCGCACAAATATGCTTATTCTCGAATAATATCGAGTAATTTTTTCCATCTTTGGTCTGAATGTTTATATGTCCGCTTGGTCTAGTAGCAAGATCATTTTCTACAAGTTTTCTTATCTCTTCAATATAATCAGGAAGTTTCGGAACCTCTATCGTCAACGGTTCTGGTATTTTCGGAATTGTCCTGTCTAATTCCGCATTAATTTTTTCAAAATTATATGTTTTCCCTTTGATGGTAACTTCGGAGGTATCAATGTCAATCTTTCGTGAGATATCATCTGCCGGATCATCAATGCCGCTGCCAATAATATCGTCCGAACGGCTTCCTGCGCCTCCATTTATCTCTTCCGGGCCTGTAATATCATCAATAATCTCATTACCGCGTCTGCTTGCATCATCAGCAGCTTCGCCTGATTTCTTCTCTGCTCCGCCGAAAAGTTTTTGCAGCCCTTTCCCGAGTTTTCCGCTTCTTCCCAACATTACAAGCCCTATTAACCCGGCGGCAGAACCTATGCCGATACACCAGTTCCTTACTTTATTATTACTCTTTACCGGAGATTTTTCGTTTTCATTTTTTTTTGTGTAACTGTCTTGCCCGGCAGCAGGTTGAATCTGAGGTACTGTCTGCTGGATTGTCTCTTGTGTGATTTGCTGTGTTATCGGCTGATTCTTAATTCTGTTCAGTAATGATGTGTCTGATGTAAAACTTACTATTCTTGAAATACTCATTTTGCTACCCGAAAATTTCTACACATATATATAAAAATTAAGGCTCTGTCACAACAAATGGTTGATTTTTGACGAGAAATAGCGTATAATAATAGTAAGAAACAGTACCACCG
>CALUYR010000034.1 GCA_944325045.1 Candidatus Gastranaerophilales bacterium | reverse complement strand
AATTTATTTCGCAGTTTTGTGCTGAAATGTTTTATTATGACATATCTTGTATTAAGGTATTTAATATGGTATAATATATTTAATGGAGGATTTATAATGTTTAAAAAGGATATCATAAGCAGCATTCCTGGCTCAACAAACACAGACAAATGCTTTACCAAAAAGATCTCTGCTTTTACTCTGGCGGAAGTTTTAATTACTTTAGGAGTTATAGGCATTGTCGCGGCGCTTACGCTGCCAATGCTTATTCAAAATTATCAAAAACACGTTGCAGTTAACAGGTTAAAGGTTGTTTACAATATTATGAGCAACGTTATAAGACGTGCAGAAGCTGATTTTGGAGATATTACATCTTGGGATTTGGTGACAAATGCAAGAGCGGAATATGACGATGAGGGATCACAAGCAAACGCTAAAACACAAATAGGATCAATTGTAAAAAAATATTTTGTGCCGTATATTTCAGGAGCGGAATTTACCGAAGATAAAACTCTAACGGATCTCGGTTATAAAGGAGGAATTGATTATAGTGACGGCATGCGCTTTGCTGCACCAGATAAGATTAAAACAATTTTAAGACTTAGTAATGGAGCCATAATATTATTTCAACCAAGTACCGGAACAGATCCAAATACGGGAAAAAGAATTGTGCTTGGAATAATTATGGCAATTGATATTGACGGGCCAAATGGTTATAACATATTTGGAAAAGATGTATTCGCTGCACTTATACCATACGCACACAATACCAGATTAATGTTCATGCAAAATTACGTACTTACCGGAAATGACCTGATAAGAATTGATGACGATACAAGATCTACAGTATTGAGAAATTGCACTGATAATGGTTATCATTGCGGAAGATTAATCCAAATGGACGGATGGCAGATCAAAGACGATTACCCGTGGTAATTGGAAATTTGAACTTTTTTATGCTAAAATAAATTTCATAAAAGGAAGTTTTATGAAATACCAAAAAGTTTGCAAATCTCTTAATGATACCAAAGCCTTAGCACAAAAGTTTGCCGCACTTGTAAAATGCGGCTGCTTTGTAAATTTATACGGTCAAATCGGAGCCGGGAAAACAGCGTTTGTAAAACTCGCAGCCGACGCACTCGGTGTTAAAGAAAAAGTAACAAGTCCCAGTTTTGTAATTCTGAACGAATACCACAGCGGAATATTGCCAGTATATCACTTTGACTTGTACAGACTGGAAAATGAAGGAGTTAAAACAATCGTTGAGGAATTAAGAGAATACTCCGAAGGGAAAAAGTTAACATTTGTCGAGTGGGCGGAATTTTCCCAAGATGAAGTTCCGTTCAGCCGGCTGAGCATTAATGTTACATATAATGATGATGATTCAAGAACCTACACATTTGAATCAACTACTAACGAAACCGACTATATCATAGAAGGATTAAAAAATGGGGAATAATATAACACTGGCCTTTGATACAAGCCTTGACAAAATGTACGTAACTCTAACGGAGGACAACAAGCTCCTTGACTCACGAACAGTCCTAAACCATGATGAAAAATATCACTCAGCTTTTTTAATCTCAACAATTAAAGAAGTACTGAAAGATAACCATCTCAAGCCTAAAGATATTAATCTCATTGCAACAAATATAGGCCCCGGCAGTTTTACAGGAATAAGAGCCTGCACAACAACCGCAAGAATTATGGCACAGCAGCTTGGCTGCAAAGCTATCGGAATATCTTCCCTGGAAATTCTATCAAAACTTACCGACAATAATGCTGCTGTTGCGCTTGATGCAAGAAAACAAAAAGCCTACCTTTACATAGATAACGAAATTAAAGGAGCAATCGGGCTTGAGCAAGTCAAGGATTTATGCAAAGGGAAAAATGTAATAACTGACGATAAATTGCTGCCTTTGTTAGGTGGAATTTCTTATCAGCAGACGCAGGCACCACTTGGAGAAATTTTAGCAAAACTTGCAGTTGAACAGGCTCAAAACAGTGATTGTGACTGGAGAAAACTTAAACCGCTATATATTCAGCCGCCGCCGATGGGATAATTTCTTAAATAAAAAATCTTAACAATCCGGCAAAATTTTATATTTTTAAAACTTATAATACCTGAAAACAATGAAAATTATACCAATAAGTCTGATAAATTTTAATAAAACAGCCCAAAGAACGAATTTTAGGAATAATCAGAATGAATATCCCCAACCCGGACATTCAGGATTGGACGTTCTGACAAAAGACACATGCTGTTTCACAGGGAAAATACCAAGCCTTACAACCCCGACAATGGAGGATCTTATAAAAAAGACAAAAGCCTCCGATATAGTCAGATCTAACATTCTGCGTCTTGCCAGATACAAAATACCTTGTCCATGCTGCGGGCATATAATGCTGGATTTGGATAGGTATAACAAATTTGAACAACGGGTAATGAGCACAACTAATCCTAAAACATTACTAAAATTTATCTCAGAACTCGGCCAATACCTGCATCCGGTAGAAGCCAAAGTTTTAGATATGATGAAATCTGTCCTCCATAATAATCCGGATATGACTTTGCAGGATATTCTGAGATCAAAACTTAAGCATTCAGAAAAAAAGCTCATCATGCAGCAGTCAAAAACATTTGTAGCACTTGGAATTCTAAGCCGGAAACTTCCTAATAACATAGCGGAAGAGGTTAAAGCCCTCATCAACGAAACCTATGACCGAATTTTTGACCAGCGTGAAACATCAAGATTCAGCAGAAAGATTTTCATAAGCAAGCTTGAAAAAATTCTGGACAGAGTAAAAGATGAAGCAATAAAAAGTGAATTTATCGCAGAAGCAGTAAAACTTCCGACAGCATACAACAGCCCTGATGCTTTTATCGTAAAATACGCAAAGAGGAACTACAAAGGAGCAAACCCTGATCAGAAAATAGCGCTTAGAATGCTAAGCAACTCGCTTGCGACAATCGAACATATAAGACCTCAAAAACTAAAAGGCGGGAACAGCCCGGATAATCTTGCACTTGAATGCGCCTGCGATAACAACCGTAGAAACCACTCATCTATAATTGAACAAATACTTCAAAATCCGGCAATGATGATAAATTACCAGAGATACATGGATCGACTATCAGAACTGCATTTGCAGGGTGTGCTGGAGAAAGCCTATATAACCCAAACTAATAAATCGTACAAGGACGAATCAGGCGGACTGCTTAAATCTGATCTGCCAATACTTAAATTTTGCGGGAACTCCACAAAAGGCAGAAAAATAAAATCCGGTATTACCCCCAGCCTTCAAGAAAGACGAGAACACCACAAAGCAAAGCTTAAAAATAAAAAAACACAGAAAAATAAGCCTAAAAGATAAATTCTGTATTTTCTGCATGTTTTATTAACAAATGTAAAAATAGCTTTAAAATTCCTAAATTTTCAACACAAAATATCCGACTACAATTATGTAGTTTAAATAAACATAGGAATTGAAGAAGTGACAGATACAGGAGCATCATTTAACAGACCATATAAACCTTTTGGATTTAACGTAAAAGTTCCGGAAATAGGGGAAAGAACGTTAAAATTAGCAGAAGGAACACTTACCGGCATAGTAGCCTCCCCGGTAGAACCGCTTTTCAATTTTCTTGAAGAAAACGAACAGGTGTTTAACGGAGACATAAATTACGAAATCAATAAAATGTTTGCCCAAAACTTTACGATCGGTACGGCAATGAGGATGGAGGACGAAAAAACCAACGGTATGCCGCCTAAGTTTGACATGCATTTTTAAACCATAAATTTTACTACCTACACTTACCTAACACTAATTTAAGCCTTTAAAAATAAGGCTTTTTTATTGCTCAAAAGATGGCAGGCAATTGAATATTTTGGAAATATATGGTATAATGAAAAAGTAATTAGGAATTTACCGTGGAGGTGCTATATATGCAAAACCCAATCATAGCAAGCGTTTCCCTGATAGGGGGGGGGGCAGACTAAGGGTGTAATCCCTTGGTATGTAAGCTTTTGCGCTGTTTGTACTACCGGTTTTGCAAGTTGTATAAGATCATTGCGCATTTGGTGGAATGATTTTTTTGTAGGTAAGTTTTTGGTTTTGTTTTTGCAGAACCGCTTTTGGCGAAATAAATTTATTCGCAGTTTTGAGTTGCAATGTTTTATTATACCTTATATTAAGCTAAGGTATTTAATATGGTTATAATATATTTGATTGGAGGATTTATTATGTTTAAGAAAAACTATACTGGTTTTAATCGCGCAGAGTTTTTTTCACCACACCCACACTCGCCGCGCCGAACCGCATTCACTCTGGCGGAAGTTCTTATCACCCTTGGTATAATCGGTGTGGTCGCCGCGCTCACGCTGCCAACGCTTATGCAAAATTACCAAAAACAAGTTGCAATTAACAGATTAAAAGTTAACTACAACGTTATGAGCAATGCTGTCAGGATGGCGGAAGCAGAGTATGGAGATATTACAACATGGGAAGATGTCAGTAACTCTATAAATTTAGACTATGACCCGCAAACAGATAAAACCGAGGCCAGGACAAAAGCCGGTTCTATCGTAAAAAAATACATTCTTCCATATCTAAACAGCGCCGAATTTACCGAAACAAAAACTTTAGCGCAAATGGGTTACAAAAGACCGATTATACTTCGCAACGGATCGACTTTTGCATCTCTGACATCAGTCGTTCCAATGTTAAGACTTAATAATGAAACAGTTATACTTGTTAGCGTAATTCAATCATCAGCAGACGCAGAGGGCAAAAGGCTGTTAATGGGTATGACTTTCTATATGGATATTGACGGACCAAACGGACAAAACCAATTAGGGAAAGACGTATTTACAGCAGTAATGCCTTATGTAACAAACACAAAATTTATGCTACTGCAAGGATATGGGATAAAAGATGCAGAAACTAATCCAAAATTAAACCTGTCATCAGATAGAACTTCTATACTGGATGAATGCAAAACTTACGGGAATTATTGCGGAGCACTTATACAAATGGACGGATGGCAGATCAAAGACGATTACCCGTGGTAAACAATTGAATATTTTGCGAATAAATGGTATAATGAAAAAGTAATTAAGAATTTACTGTGGAGGTGCTATATATGCAAAACCCAATCATAGCAAGCGTTTCCCTGATAGGGGGGGGGGCAGACTAAGGGTGTAATCCCTTGGTATGTAAGCTTTTGCGCTGTTTGTACTACCGGTTTTGCAAGTTGTATAAGATCATTGCGCATTTGGTGGAATGATTTTTTTGTAGGTAAGTTTTTGGTTTTGTTTTTGCAGAACCGCTTTTGGCGAAATAAATTTATTCGCAGTTTTGTGCTGCAATGTTTTATTATGCCTTATCTTAAGCTAAGGCATTTAATATAGTTATAATATATTTGATTGGAGGATTTATTATGTTTAAGAAAAATTATACTGGTTTTAATCGCGCAGAGTTTTTTTCACCACACCCACACTCGCCGCGCCGAACCGCGTTTACTCTCGCTGAAGTTCTTATCACCCTTGGCGTAATCGGTGTGGTTGCGACACTTACGCTGCCGACGCTTATGCAAAATTATCAAAAACAAGTTACAATTAACAGACTTAAACACGCGTACAGCGTAATATCAAATACATTAAAAAGAGCAGAAGCCGATTACGGAAACATTACAGAGTGGGGGTTAACCGAGAATTCCTGGAAAGAATACGAAACCAACAGTGTTTTAAGTGATATTCAAGCTTTTGCTGAAAAATACATGCGGCCTTACTTGGTTGGGACAGAATACAAATTTTGCACAATAAAAGATTGGGGATACAAGACACCTATAAAAAATATGGATGGCTCAATTTATAGTTCGCTTACCGGAAGGCTGCCAGGATTCAGGCTTAATAACGGAACAATAGTTTTCATGAATGTCCAGAGTTACACTACAACCGGACCAAATGGAGAAAAATACTTGGCTGAATACGACTTTTACATTGATATTGACGGCCCGAACGGACAAAATACCTTTGGGAAAGACATTTTTTCGGCAATGCTGCCTTTTGCGAATAATACAAGATTTCTATTTAAGCAAACTTTTAGATTAAACAAAGGCGAAAATATTATGAGGCTGGATAAATATACAAGGGCTCAAACACTGGAAAATTGTAAAACTAAAGGGACTCTATGCGGAACATTAATACAGCAAGACGGTTGGCAGATGAAAGATGATTATCCTTGGTAAGATGCTTTTCTTCACGGTTTCCGGTTAGCTTTTCTTTCAAAACATATTTCGTTGAACTAATTAGTTGCTGCATAACTTCAACATAATAGAACTTAATAATTTGTTATAAAAAATTCTTGTTTGATGTATAATAAGCTTGAACAACAGAAGTGTATGACAAAATGCGCACAGGAAGTGCGGGAAAGAAAAGGTAATTATGATACCGGAAACAAAAAAATTTGAACTGGAAGTCGGCGGCAAAACTATTACCGTCGAAACAGGGAAATATGCCCAATCCACCAACGGTTCTGTTACAGTTAGATGCGGCGATACAATGCTATTTGTTCACTGCGTGGTTTCTAAGGAACCAAGAGTAGGTATAGACTTTTTCCCATTACTTATTGATTATGAAGAAAGAATGTCAGCAATCGGACGTATCCCGGGAGGCTACAACCGCTCGGAAGGTAAGTCAAGCGATAAAGCAATTTTGATTTCAAGATTAATTGACCGCCCGATTAGACCGCTTTTCCCTAAAGGATACAGAAATGATATACAAATTGTAGCTCAATTGTTCAGCTATGATCAGCAAAACCAACCTGATACACTGGCAATGCTCGGTGCTTCTTGTGCTTTAATGCTTTCAGGCGCGCCGTTTGAAGGCCCTATTGGAGCTGTAAGAGTCGGACGTGATGCCGATGGAAACTTGATTGCAAATCCAACACACCAACAAGCTGATAAATCTGATCTTGATATAGTTGTTGCCGGAACTCATGACAGCGTAATTATGGTTGAGGCCGGCTGCAAATTCGTTACAGAAGACGATATTATGAATGCTGTTGAATTTGCTCAGGTTGAAATCAGAAAACAATGCGACGCTCAGGTTGAATTTGCGAAAAACTGCGGAGTTGTTAAGGAAGAATTTGTTAATCCTTATGATACAACAGAAATTAAAAATATCATTGAAGAAACCGCTCATGATATGATTTTTGATGCTTATCACAACTTTGACAGAACCTACAGACAAGAAAAACTTGAAGAAGCTAAAAAATTAGTTAAAGAAAAAATAGAAGCATTGCCAGAAGATCATCCGATCAAAACAATGATAACAGAAACCGGTGTTGACTTTGTTGCAGAAGAATTTAAGGCAGCAGAAAAACACATAATGCGTGCAATGATTTTGGATGAAGGAGTTCGTGCTGATGGTAGAAAACCAAATGAAGTTCGTCCGATATGGTGTGAAGTCGGCGTAATCCCAAGAGCTCACGGATCCGCTGTATTCACAAGAGGACAAACCCAGGTTCTTTCAGTTGCAACACTTGCCGGCCCCGGTATGAAACAGGAATTGGATGGTGTTGATCCTCAAACAGAAAAAACTTATATGCATAAATATATATTCCCGGGCTTTTCTGTAGGTGAAGTAAAACCTCTTAGAGGTCCTGGAAGACGTGAAGTCGGTCATGGAGCATTAGCAGAAAGAGCAAATATTCCAGCATTGCCATCCCAGGAAGAGTTTGGTTATACAATTCGTGTAACATCAGATGTTTTAGAATCAAACGGTTCAACATCAATGGCCTCAACTTGCGGTTCTTCAATGGCCTTAATGAACGCGGGAGTTCCGGTAAAATGTATGATAGGCGGTGTTGCAATGGGTATGATTAAGGAAGAAGGCCGTGAACCGGTTGTATTAACCGATATTCAGGGCATTGAAGACTTCCTTGGTGATATGGATTTCAAAGTTACCGGAAATGATGAAGGGATTACAGCTCTTCAGATGGATATGAAAGCAAAGGGTATTCCGAATGAAACACTAAGAAAAGCACTTGCTCAGGCCAAAGAAGGTCGTTTGCATATCCTGGCAAAAATGAGAGAAGTAATTACTGAACCTGGACCGCTTTCACCTTATGCACCAAGCATTATGACAATGACAATTCCGGTTGAAGATATCGGAACAGTTATCGGACCTGGCGGAAAACAAATTCGCGCAATCATCGACGCATCAGGTGCTGAAATTGATATTCAGGACAGCGGCGTAGTTACAATTACTTCAAACGATCAGGAAGGTGCCCAAATCGCTGAAAGAATGATTAAAGAACTTACATTCAAACCTCAGCCTGGCATGGTTGTTAAAGGGAAAGTTGTAAGAATTATTCCGATCGGCGCCTTTGTGGAACTTGCACCGGGTAAAGACGGTATGGTTCATATTTCACAAGTCTGCAACGAAAGAATTGATAAAATTGAACCGCACCTTAATATCGGAGATGAAGTTGTTGTTAAAGTTATCAAAATTGACGACAAAGGTCGTGTTAACTTGACAATCAAGGGCGTAAGCGAAGAAGAAAAAGCCCAATTTAATTAGTATAAAGTTACCTATTTATCATACCAGAATACAAAGCCGTTTATTAAAAAATAAACGGCTTTTATTTACTAAATATCATTAGATACTATCGTAGCTATAGGCGTTACGCATTAAAATAGCGCGCATGGTATCATCAGAAATACATTTTTCAATATTATTAATGCTGACAGCCAGCAGAGGGGTAAAATGTTTTGCATGGTTCGCAATCAAATCTTCAAACATAAATTTACACTTGAGAATTTTTAAAGACTGCGGAACTTCCGAATCCGGTTTAAGAAGAATTTTAGCAGAACCGCCGTAATTTTCGATAAATTTAGTTTGTCTGATAATCTTTGCTATCAAATTAGGAATTCTGTTGTGAAGTTTCATATTTTCAGAGAGAAGAGTTAAGATTTGATCATCTAAACTCTCCGAATCTGTAATAGTTTTGTCGGCATTTCTTACGTAATCAACTAACATGCTGTTGATTTTGTTAATATCATTTTTATTTGTAACAGGGGAAAGATAATCATTAAAGTCTTTTTCAAGGCGTGCTTTATCAGCGGCAGACCAAGAATTAATATTCAGACTGGTATTTGCAAAATCCATTAAGCTTGAAATATCCAGGCAAAGCATATAAGCATATTTATCCTTATTGCCGGGAACATTGGCAACAAGCCTTTCTGTCAGAGCCTGCATGCAGGCCAGGTCAATTTTAGGATTTTTCAAAGTAAACTCTTTATTAATTTCTGCAGAGATTTTTTGGTAATCCTCTGGCTGCATTAATGTTTCTTGGACGAACTTAGGAACAACAGTCCTTAAAGCAATAGCCTTTTTATAATCATCTGTAACCAGCGGTGATTTTCGCAGGAAGTTTAAATACTTTGAAACAAAACGATCAGGGAGCAATTTTGTTTCTTCACGGAGTTTTTTTTCAAACATTTCATCTACATTGCATACAAAACGGTAGGAATCTTGTCCGTTTGGATCTTCAAAAACAAAGACTTTCGCGCCGTTTTTAATTGCTTCCTGCTCAAGCAATTGAGCCATTTCAAAATCGGACATTTTAGCAGCCGGCGATGACGTTTCAGATAAATCAGCGGAATTTACACCAGCTTCAGGCAGATTTGAAAAAAGTTCATCATACATAGCCTGATTTTGGTTGTGGATTTCTAAATATCTTGCATAATCTGCTTCCCGTTTAGGTTTAATATTATGAGCGTAGTCAATAAGATCTTTGAAAAGCTCATTGTTACCGTCCGCGCCGTAATATTCAAAGAAAAGTTTTATAGTATCAGAAATAGCAAGCGATTGAAGCTGACGCATTTGCGGATTATGTCTCCAGTAGCTTTCAAGTTTTTCGCGTTGATGCCTGCTCAGGCTGTCATAATTTTCGAAATATCCCCGCATTTCTTCCGAAGCATGAATTTTTTCCAGAGCAACACTCATAATTTCGCTGCGGTACTTATCTAGGAAATTTGTTTTTTCATCGTCTTTAAAACCTTTACGTTTGAGGTATTTAGCAGTAGAAGCGCTGCTGCCATGACCGCTTAGGATTGCATCAGTCATTTTGCTAACCTCGGAATCCGTAACTGTAAATTTCGGCTTTGATTTAGGTAATGGAGCCGTACCGTTTTTTATACTTTCAATGGATAATTCATTTTTTTGTAACCCGTTCGGATTCCGGTCAAAAGGTTTGCGCGGCTTGTAAACATACGGAAAATCTTCTCTGGTAGCAGTAAAAGATTTCCAAAAAGCAGCATTTGGGAATTTTATACCATAAGCCGACAAATCTGAATAGTTTAAGTCACGATCTACAAGCTCGGCATAAATAGGATTTAAATCTTTTTGTAAATCCTTGTTTATTTCTTTAAGGCTTTTACCGTCAAGGTATATTTTTTTCAAAAGATATAAGCCAAAATTAGAATTTCCGTCTTTAAAAAGAGGAGTATCTTCAACTTCTGAATGTAAAATTTCTATTTCAGAAGCAAGCCCTCTACGCACCTTTCTATTCGGCGAATCGGTCAAATTTTCAAACAAGGGTTCATCCGGAAAAATTCTCTTAGCTTGTTCCAAAGATTTTGCCTGGTTCAGATCATCAAAAACAAGCTTTAACATCTGGTTAGGCGGCATGTTTTGGCGGTCTTCATAATCCGCGTACAGGTAATCTTTCATAGTAGCCGGCATGCCTTTTTGGTTAAAAGGCTGTGCATAAAAGTTTGCAGGAGTTCTGAAAAGACGTCCTCCGAAATTTATATTATAATCTCTGTACGCAAACTGAAACTCTGCGGATTTATAAGTATGAGCAGCTTCTTTTTTAGGGCTGTCTTTTGGGGTGGAAACAAAACCGCGCAAGTGCGCTGAACTTATCTTTTGGATCTGCATAAAATAATTCCTTATAGTTAAATGTATATTTACTATTCTATTATAAGCAGCTGAAAATTTTTTTTTGCCAAAGTTCGCAGATTTATTTACAAAACTAAAATAATTTTTTGTGGTAAAATCGAATTAAAAGAAGGATTAAATGAGGAGATACGCTGATGTTTGATGTAATAACAATTGGAAGTGCAACAATGGATGTATTTGTTGAATGTGAAGATGCAAATATTGTATCTGTATATTCAAAAAGTAAAAAGTCAGAATTTATGAGTTATCCGTACGGCGCGAAAGTAGAAATATCTGATTTTGCATCGAATGTAGGCGGCGGCGGTGTTAATACAGCCGTTAACTTTGCGAACCTCGGACTTAAAACAAGTGCTATATTTAAAATCGGAGATGATATTTATTCTGACGGTGTACTTGAATCATTTAAAAAAACAAATGTTGATTTGTCAAATAAAATCCAGGATCCATCGGACAGCACAGGCTTCTCAATTATACTTGTAAGCTTCCAGGGTGACAGAACAGTGCTTGCGCACCGCGGAGCAAACGCGCACATAAGAAAATCAGATATAAACTTTGAGGCGATCAAAAATTCCAAACTCTTATATATAGCCCCACTAAACGGAGAAAGCAACAAAGTTCTTGATGATATAGTAAACTTTGCAAGAGATAACAATGTATATGTATGCTTCAACGCAGGTACAACAAGTATTAAGCGAGGATTTAACTACCTAAAAAAAATTCTTGAAACAGCACAAATTGTTGTAATGAATAAGGAAGAAGCCTCAATGGCCACACAAATCCAGGTAAGACCTGACACAAGAGAAATTAAATATTCTGAAGAACTTATACACCCTGATATCAAGGAGATGTTTAAAAAACTTAAAGTTTGCGATTACCAGATCATAGTAATAACAGACGGGGGCAAAGGAGCATACGCCTATGACGGACAGCAATATTACTACTGCCCGGTATTTGAAGGCCCGGTAGTATCCACACTTGGAGCCGGCGACGCTTTTGCATCAACATTCTTTGCCGCACTTGCCAGAACTAACGCTGATATCGGAAAATCCTTAATGATTGC
>CALUYR010000033.1 GCA_944325045.1 Candidatus Gastranaerophilales bacterium | reverse complement strand
GCATAAATTCGCAAAAGGTTTCGAGAATAAATGAAAATCCGTGCCGAGTTTTTCGTAATCAACTGCCCCGTTGTATCTAAGAATATCCGCTTTGTTCTGTTTTGGCGGGTAGGTGTAGGGCAGTGTTCCTGCAAGTTCTCTTTCCCGGCTTTTTTCAGCCCCGACGTTGTGGGCGCAGCCAAGAATAAGATTCGTATCGTAGTTGTATAAAATTACGTTGGAATGTTTTCCCATTAGCTCAATTGCAAGGCAAAGATAAATTTTTTCGTTAATCTCGTTGTACGTTTCGACATAAAATTCTAAAATCCTCTCGTTCGGCGGCTGGCTAACTCTGCAAATCCTTGAATTTTCCAGGTATTTCCTCAGAAGCATACAAAACATCGGAGGCTTGGCTGGAATAGTTATCCTTCTTCTCCTTTCGTTTTCCGGGCTCATAAAACAGATGTGGTGCAGCTGCGGATTGATATTTATATAGAATTTCCTGCTCTGGCCGGACTTTCTTATTGTTAATACAAAATCCCGTCTTGTCGGCTGCTGGATTTTCTGTATTCTTGCGTCCGTTAAAAAGTCTGTGTTTTCTTTTAGAAACGCCTTGAGTGTCAAACTGTCAAATGTAATCATATAAATATTTTATTATAAAAATACTTATTATGTAATTGAGGCAAATATAAAGGCCGGGATCCACGGATCCCGGCCTTTTTTTATATAAGCTTATCCCATCCAATAGTTGTTTCTGAAAAAGCTGTTATTGAATGTGTCAAATCCCGGCATTTTGTATGCGCCCGGGTTATAGTAATCATAACCAATATAAGGATTACTCATCGTATCCCACATACCCATAGCATGAGGTATATGTGGCGGCCTGGCGAATAATTGACCTAATTGTGCATAGAATAAACTTGTAAGTGTTGTATTTTTTACGGCCTTAGCGGCATCTTCTCCGGCCTGGCTTTTGGCGAAATATCCCATATTACTTCCGGTTGCCTGTCTTAATTCCGCCGCGTTCTGTGTTGCCAAGGAATTCCCAAAAAGATTTATTCCGGCTGTAGAGACTTTCTCTCCAAGTGTTTCTCCGGATTTGCGCGGTTTCATTAAATCTAATCCGAACTGCAATCCGTCGTTTACATAACTTAAATTCATATTAAGTTTTGCCCAATCCACCATATTTATACTCTCCGGTTATGTGCTATATATATATAAAGTATTTACTTTAAAATAAATTGCTTTTTTCCTGGTTATTTGTAAAGTTATGTAAACATCTTTGACGCATATCTAAAGTTTTTCCCTATTCCTGCCGATATAAATTTTGTAAGGAAATTCAAAAGGGATATTGAAAAAATGGCAATTAGTGTTTATGAACAATTGAATAGTATGGGATTAAACATTGACAGAGCGACATTGCAGCAGGTTTCTCAGGCAATACTGAAACGTGCTGACCAGAAAAACAGCCAGTATAATGTGAATACTGCTCAGAATTTTTTCCAACAGCGGGATTTGGGTGTTGACTTGTACAGTAATAAGGTTGACTTAAATCTCTCTAAACAAATTGCCATGAACAATTCAGGTTTTCAGGTTACTCTGAATCAGGAAACGTTGTCAAAGATTAACTACTTAAATTCAATGGCTGCACAAAATTTGCAAAACAGTGTTGGCGGGCGTCTTACAGCTGCTGTAAATGAAATCACTTTAAGCGAGCAAAAAACTCCTGTTAACACTACAAACAGAATTGTCAGCCAGGAAACTGCCAAAGACAAAAACGGCTCAAACCCGTTTTACCACGGTGAACTTTTGATGATGAACGGTAAAAAACAAAATGAAGATAATACCGATATGCAAAATGTCATTACAACAAGTATATTTGCTTAGTCGACAATATCTTCAATTTCATCCTCATCGTTAGAAGAATTTTTCAGGTCTACATCCTCACTATTATTAATACTTCCAATTAACGACTCCTCGTGTTTTTTCTTTAAAAGTTTTTGAGCATTTAATAAATCTTCCTGCTTTTTAGCTTCAATTTTTTTAGCATTAATAACATTTGCAACATTCATCATTGCAAGTGAGTTAAGAGTTGCTCTTAATACAGCGCTTCTATCCATATATTTTTCATGTTCGGGATGATCATTTTCATCTTCTTTAGGCTGCTGTGCAAAATATTCTCCGCCCTGCCCCATCTTATCATCCTGGGTTCTGGCAGCGGTTCCCGAAATGTCGCCGCTTTTAAAATTAAATGCGCCGCCGATCCCGAAAAATCCCGCTGACCTGTTATCGACCATGATTCCTTAACCTCTGTTTATTATTATTCTACCTACGTGTCCAGTATAGAAAATTTAATATTATTTTAAATCCTCTAAATAAATTATTTTGCTACAATGTTAATAAATTTTTACATTTTAACATCGGGTAGAATGTAATAAACTTTATGCGTTTTAGAATCTTATCGGGTAATCATCCGGTATTGTCCAGCCGTTAATTTGTATTGCTTTTGTATACATTGACGGGTGGGTATATAAATCATTCTTAGTCACTAATCCCGGAGTATCCGTATTGATACTTCCGTCAGGATTCCTTAAATCACAGTATACGTGCGGTTCAATACCTTTATTGTAGAAATTTTGGTACCCATAACTTCCAGTCGAGCATGATCCGTCCTTACCTGGATAAAAACCAAAATGAAAACATTCTCTCCCCAGAAGATCATTTTGGGTACTATTTTTACCGTTTCCTACATCATCTATATTTTTTGCGTCAAGACAGTATAACCAATCGTGCCCTTTGTTAACTACCTGTGCACCGCTGCCGTCGGCAAAATATAATAATATTCCCGCGTTATCTGGTGCATTGGTAATTTTAAGAGTTTTCAACTCATCTTTAAAGTACTTATTATAGAAATTAAGAAGTTCTTCGGAATTATATTCTGCAGGAAATTCCCAATACTCAGTTTCTCCGTTTTTAACAATACTTAATTTAACGGCCTGATTTGCGGTTGTATAGAATTTTCTTAAAGATGTTTCAACTACGGATTTTTTGTACTTTGCAGTTAATGTTGGCAAAGTCATAGCGGCGACGACTCCTATAATGCCAAGGGTTATTAAAACTTCAGCCAGGGTAAATGCGACTCTGCGAGGCGAGTGGTAGTGTGGTAAAAAGACCTCAGCCAGGGTAAATGCCGTGGCATAGCCACCTCTTTTGATTTCTTCTTTGTTCTTTTTCCCTTTTTGTGAGCTGCCAAAAAGAAAATGCGAACCGAAAAAGAATAACTTACCGTTACACTTTCCCGCCTTAAGGCGGTGATTTGACCATTTAGGAGACTGAAATGCTTGCGCATTTCCTTCGATGTCGAGCTTATTTCTCTCTCGCCCGTTTGCCTCTCTATCCTCTGCATAATTTAGTTTGTTCAATATTTTTTCTAAAAATCTATCCATAAAATACCTCCTTTATTTCTAAAAAATTTGCATCACAAATCGGCGAAACAGAAAAGTTTCACCTAAAACAATCCGCTTCAGTCCCAAAATACGGATTAAAAAATCTAATCCGTAAACAACTGAACTCAAAAAAACTTTTAAAATCCAAGTATACCAATCAAAAACAGAAATAACCTCAAGCAAAAGCCCCGCTACAAGCGGATTTTGTCCCTTAAGCTGCCCCCCCCCCTATCAGGGAAACGCTTACTATGATTGGGTTTTGGAGTTTTTTACAGTAAAATATTATATTCATACTTTCTTTTTTATTATAACAATTTTTGATATTAGTTTCAAGTCTATAACTAAAAAGACTCTTAAAAGAGTCTTTTCGTGTTGTTATTCTGAATAATTATGCTGCTTGTATTCCCGCCCCATAAGTTCTTTATCTATGTGATACAAAATAGGATATTCTGTTCCGAACATTTTTATCTTCTTTATAACGTCAAGAACATTGGCTTCCTCTTCAACTTGTTCACTTATATACCAGTTAATAAAATGTCTTGTTGCCATGTCGCACTCATCTTCAGAAAGTGTTGCAACGCATTCTATGCTTTCTGTTACACTTTTCTCGTGTTCGTATATCATCTCGAAAACTTGCAGCGGATCGTTGAAGTTTTTTACCGGTGCTTCAATTTGCCTTAAATCAACATTACCGTCTCGTTCTATTACGTAATCAAACAAAATCATTCCATGGTCCATTTCTTCTTTAGCCTGAACTTTTGTCCAGTTAGAAAAGCCTTTAAGACCAATTTCATCAAAATAAGCAGACATTGCAAGATACAAATAAGCGGAATAGAATTCTTTATTAATTTGTGCATTTAAAATGTCCTCTACTTTTGGATTAATCACTTGTTCCCTCCCACAAACCGTGCAAATTACAGTATGCAAAAGCATTTTCTTTGCCGATTTTACTTTCTAATAACATTTTTGGCTCGTCTCCTGGTTTAAGATATTGAAGAGTAATTCTCCTCTTATCTTCAGAGATGGTTTCTATGAACATTATGTGGTGTTCGTTAATCATCGGGTGCGGTTCTTTGCCTACCTGAATCACTATACCGTTTTTATCTGTGTAATTGTATACAGGTATATGATATTCAGTATTTACTTCCTCTCTGGTATTTGCTTGCAGCAATTCCATGGGCTGACCGCAGCAAACAAGCTGCCCTTCTCCGGATAGTATTACCTGGACTAAATTCCCGCATATTTTACACCGATACATTTCTAATTTCCCGGTCATTTCCTGCTCCTTTCTATATGAATGTTATTAGAAAATTTCCTTGGATACATTCTCCGGGTTGGCAGTTATCAGGCATTCCAAAACTATCTTCTTGTTGTATAATCAAATATTACAAAGTCTATTCTGTTATTGGTAAAATTTTTTCTGGCTACGTTTTCCCTGAAAGGCATAATGTCTCCAAAACCGATAGGTGTAAGCCTTTCAGGATCCACGCCGCAGCACTGTGTTATAAAGTCGGTAATTGCTGTGGCTCGACGTATACTAATTTCCCAATCTTCTTTGTATATTGAATTCCCTGGAAGCTTTTCTTCCGTGTGGCTTTCCACTGTGCATTTATTGTTAAATCCGTTTATTACATAAGCTATACTTCTTAACAGAAATTTCCCGTTTTCTTTTATTATAGTCGAATTTGGGCTGAAAAATTCACTTTCTGCAACGCTTATAATTATTCCGCGCGGCACCTTGGTGTATGTTATGGTCGATTGCGGCGGAATTGTTTCCTGAAATTTCTTAAGAATATATGCGACTTTTGCGTCAAAGTTTATGTTTAAAATATATTCTGACTGACCGGCTTGGGCATTCAGTTGTATGAGTATTATTATATTTAATATTACAATTATATTCTTAAACACACATAATACCTCATAAATATTATGCGTGTTTTATCCCATTTATCGTATTGCCCGGATGATTAAGGTTTAAGGATTGAAAGTACAGAAATGTCATTCAGGTATTTGTTGGCGCAGTTTTGAATATCCTCTGCCGTAACAAGTTTTAATTTTTCTTTTGCTCTGTCGTTGAAGTCAAAGCCAAGTCCCTGTATCCCGTAATTTGCATATAAAATTGCCTGGTTGTTATTGGTTTCCTGGGTGAACGCCCATTTGCCCAGCATATTTATTTTTGCATTTTCAAGTTCTTCTTCACTGACTTTTGTATTTTTAATCTTGTCAATTTCTTCTTTAAACCCTTCTAATGATACATTTATATTTTTGGGTTCAGTTGCGATATATATATAGAAGTCTGCTGCTTTTGCAAAAGTTTCATAGGAACTTCTCACAACATAAGCAAGCCCTTTTTTATCTCTTAATTCCAGAAACAGCCTGGAAGATAGTCCGGAAGCGCCTAATATAACATTTAAAAGCAATAATGCCGGATAGTCGCTGCTGTTGGATGAGCCGGTTAACCAGCCTTTTATTATATGAGCCTGATTTGCGTCCGGTTTTATTATCTCGCAGTATTCTGACTGTTTTAACCCGGGTTCAGGTATCCCGGTTGTGATTTCTTTTGAAGCCGGCAGGTCGCCTAAGTATTCATTAAGCTTGGTTTCAACTTTATCAAAATCTATATCCCCGACTACGGATATAACCTTTTTACTTGTATTAATAAGATTGTTATATGTCTCAAGTACTGCTGATTTTGTTATATTTTTAATGTTATTTAAAATTTTTGTATTTGTATTTCCATAAGGATGATTTTTGAATAAATTGGCGTAGTAGTTATCAATCACCTTCGCCCGTGGAGAATCCAATTCTGCAATAATTTCTCCTTCCATTTTCACAAGTTCTTTATCAAAATCTTCAAATGTAGAGTTTTTGATAATATCCGCCATTATCTCAAGTGCTTTTTCAAAATCTTCATTAAGGCATAAGAACTTCAGTCTTATAAAATCAGGTCTTGAATCTGCTGTAAATTCAATTGCAAAAGAATCCAGTTCATTTGCGATATCTTCTGCCGAGCGGTTTTTAGTTCCCTGCATAAATAGTCTTGACATTATTGCCTCGACTCCGGGAATTGTTTCTGCTTTACTGCTTTTAAGATTAAAGCATAACGCTGTTCTCGGTGTATTGGGGGCCTTTTTGCAAAAAACTTCGGTATTATTGTTTAATTTAAAAATTTTTCTATCCATTTTATTCTCCTGTTGTCTGAATTTTAGCATAATATTAATCTTTTAGCAATCTTGTTTAGTTCGATTATCGGCTATTTTTTTAATTGTAAACAAATGTAACAAAGTCCCTGCTTTCTGAAATCAGCCTGTTAAATTTTTTTTTATATATATACTAAGTACAAAAAATGAAGAGAGGCGAGAATTATGGCAATTTCAAGTATGCAGGAAACTTTGTTAATGTATACAAAGCAAAAATCTATGATTAATGAAAAGATATCAAATATCCAGTTTAATTTGTTATCCGCATCACGAGAAGCAAAAGAACTTCAGGACAAGTATAACCAAAAAGAACAATATTATTATTATCAATACTACGGTCAGGATGATCTTAGAGATGAATATCAGGAGATATGCGAGCAGTTACTTAAAGAACATGAGTTTGATCTTGCAAATATAAATTCCTGGGAGCAGGAGCTTGAAACAGACAAAAACAACTACGAAACAAGACTTAATGAAATAACTCAGTACGAGGCTTCCTGGCAGAAGTTGCTGGCAACTAATATTAAAAATGACTTCTCTTATGGAGGTGTACAACAAGGCTAAATTTGATAAATATACCAAAAAAGGTTCACATATTAAATGTGAACCTTTTTTATATATGTTTGGCTGGATGTTTATGAAAAATATCTTTTCAATAAACCGTCAAAACCTTTTCCGTGGCGAGCTTCGTCCTTCGCCATTTCGTGAACTGTGTCATGGATTGCATCGTAGCCTAATTCTTTAGCGCGTTTTGCAATGGCAAGTTTTCCTTCGCAAGCGCCGTGTTCAGCTTCTGCACGTAATTCAAGGTTTTTCTTAGTTGAATTGGTAACAACTTCTCCTAACAATTCAGCAAATTTTGCAGCGTGTTCAGCTTCTTCAAACGCATATCTTTTGTAAGCTTCTGCAACTTCAGGATATCCTTCTCTTTCAGCAACTCTTGACATTGCAAGGTACATGCCGACTTCAGTACATTCGCCTGAAAAATGCGCTCTAAGACCTTCCATTACTTCTTTATCTTCAACTACGCCATCGCCAACGTTGTGCTCACAAGCGTAAACTTTTGCGCCTTCTTTTACTTCTTTAAAAGTTGTTGCGCCGCATAAAGGACATTTTTCAGGCGCCTTGTCAGCTTCTGTTGACCAACCGCATACTGTGCATACATATTTCATAATTACCACCTTTCTTTTTCTCTCATTTTTATTCTATATTAAAATATAAAAAATGTAAAGTGGGAATTATTCTCATTTTTTCTTATTGGCTTCTTCAATTAAACTTTTCAGAATAGAAGTGTCTAATCCTATTATATTTTCAAGACTTCCTGAATATGATTTGATATATCCGGGAGGCATTTCCTGAATGCCGTAGGAGCCTGCTTTATCAACCGGATTAAAGTTATCAATGTATTCTTTAATTTGCTTGTCGCTAAGCTTTTCAAACGTAACGTAACTTGTTGTTGATTTTTTAATTATTTGTTTTGTAGCGGAATTTGCAACAGCAATGCTTGTTACTACCGAGTGAGTTTTTCCTGATAATTTTTTTAGCATTTCAAAGGCGCCTTCTCTGCCTTGTGGTTTCCCGAGAATTTTGTTATCAAGAACAACAACTGTATCTGCCCCTATTATCACTGCCGGTTTTGGTGCAAGCGGTATTACTGCAAGCACTTTATTTTCAGCCAATTTTTCAATAAATTCGTAAGAAAAATCCGTCCTCGTATGATCTTCTATATACGGTGACGGAATGATTTCAAAGTTGTACTTTGCTTTTTTTAGGAGATCCTGTCTTCTTGGCGAAGACGATGCCAAAATAATTTTTCCCATAGTTTAGTCCTCTTTTTTACATTATATCAAAAAAGAGGATTGTTAAACCTGTCTTTAATAAGCGCGCCTTGATTGGTTATACTTTGCGTTTCGTGCGTTAACTGCATAACATGCTATATTCAGACGCTGTTTTAAAAGCATCATATTTTTATACATGCTTGCGTAATCGTTCATTGCGCTCATCATCTTGTCGGGATCAACCATTGATTCCATGTCATCATGATTGTCAACTTTTTCTTCAGCGTATTTTTTGACCAACAGTTGATCAATATAGTCTTCTGCACCTATCGCCATAGAGACCTCCCTGTGTTTTCCTTGTTTCCTTAACTATGAGAAAGTATTTGTTTTGGTATCCTAAATATTCCTTATGTATATATTAAGTATTTTATTCCACCAAAATTGCTTAAAATATCGAAAATATTAAGAAATGTAAATAAAAATCAAGGAATATAAAATCAGAACATATCGCTGTTCGGGCTGTTAAAAAAGTTCACGGGTTTAAGATCTTCTTTCTTTTTAATTTGTCCGCATTTTGAGCAGGCAAGAATTTCTCCTGTAGAGTCTACCGGCATAAATATATGTTCGCAGTTTTCAGCTTCATCATTATCAAAATCATCTTCAAGCGGAATTTGTTCAAGCGGATTAATGCTTGTCATTCTGTCATGCTCATCCAGAATTTCCGAGAATTTGTCTTTTTTAATATATTTTACGATAGCTTCAAGGAAAAACATATTAAAGATTGAACCCTTCCGGCAGAAGTTCTTCAAGCTTAACAACTTTAATCCCGTTGTCTCCGCAGGTAATTACGTCCATTCCCTCATCAGATTTAAATTCATTAAGAACCTGCCGGCATGCTCCGCATGGGTAACAGTATTGGGCATTTGGAGAGTATACCGCAATTGCTTTGATCTTCCTTTCCCCTTCAGCAATTGCTGAACCAACCGCGTTCCTTTCGGCACAAATCGTGAGCCCGAAACTGGAATTTTCAAAATTACAGCCGCAGTATGTGTTTCCGTCTGTTGTCAAAACGCAGGCGCCAACCGCAAATTTTGAATAAGGTGAATACGATTTTTCGGAAGCTTTTATTGCCTTGTCTATTAATTCCTGATAGTCCATATTTATTCTCCTGTGGTATTATTTATTTTAAATTAACGGGTAAAAAATATAATCCATTAGTTGTATGAAAAATTTGTGTGTTATAATCAAGTTATGAAAAATTTGTTGAGAATTTTTGTAATTTTAATGCTTTTTGTGTCTCCCGCGCAAGCGATTGTAACATTTAATGTGGTGGTTCTGCCTGCTGATCTGTTTAAAGTTTGTGCAAATTACTACTGTTTCCCGGAGATGTCCGAAATAATTGCGCAGGATGTTATTGCAAACTTTAATGCAACCGGCAGAATTAACTCGCCTTCTCTTTATACTGTACGTAAAACTCTTGAGGCTAACCCTGCTGTAAAAAATTACACAAACAGCGTTCTAACCCGTTATACAAATGACAAAAGCCTTGACTTTACGGCTCTGAAGTATATTGCTGAAACCTTTAAAGCAAAGTCTGTTCTTATTATATCTAACGATGTTCCTATTGATAAGGCTTATGTAAGGCGTAATGTATGGGAAATGCTTGTTTTGTCAACTGATTTCGATATTTCATATCCGTATTCGATGGAAACAAATGCCGTTCTGGTTGATACATATAACGGTCTTGTTATGTGGAACGGGGTTTATACAAAGAAAATAACTGACAATAACGACAATTTCAAAGCTCCTAATTCATCTGATGCTTACGCCAAACTGGAATATTTCAGGTTATATTCCCGCGATATACTGGCCAAGATGATTTCTCAAAATATTTACTTAAGATTTTTCCCTAAAACAATTGACCCCCAGCCGGTGGTTGAGGATCAAAAACCCGAAGGCGCTTATTTCCGTTTTGAAAGTAATTCAAGCATTCCTTCCACACGCAATAAATTGTTAGAGGAAGAAAAATCCAAAAGCAGAGAAGAAAATCCCGTTGATAACAGTTACGGAGAACTCATATTCGGCATCTGAGGTTTTGGTTGATTTTCAGGGATGTGCGGTTTTATTCCGTCCATTTCTTTCAATATCTGTTTCTCCGGCTGGTTAATTCCTTCATCAAGCCGTTCTATTTTTTTGTTCTTAACACCATCACCTTTAGTCGTCTGGATTGGTGTTTTCATCTCCACTTGTGCAGGTGTTGTTGCCGCTATGTCGTCCAGTTCCTTAAATCGTTCTTTCGTATCTATATATGCAAGATAGGTTACTGCCAATATCCCTGATATTATTAAAAAATTTCTCATATTTTTCTCCTTTTTGAATATTTTTATCGCGGTGATTGGAAAATAAATCCTCCGAAATGTTAGTTTTGCAAGATAATTTACTTGCATAAACGGCCGATAAATGTTAAGATTAATTGTGTAATTGAAATTAAATTAAGAGAGGAAATTATGGCAAGATTAGTAAGACCTTCATGGGCAATAAGATGCAGCCAGTCCGGTTGCAGAACCTTATTTGAAGTAGCTATACTCGAAAAAGGCAAACAGCAGGAAGTTGTATGTCCTAATTGCGGAGAACATTATGTTTATCCTATTACTGATGAGGACGAAAAATCTTCTGAATATTGATTATGTTTAACGGAACAGATAAAAGATATAATCAATATAGCGCATATTTGAAAAATAAATTCGGCGTCAAGGTATATAAAATTACCCTTGATGCCGGTTTTTCGTGCCCGAACCGCGACGGAACAATTTCAAAGGGCGGCTGTATATTTTGCGATGAGGGCGGAAGCTTTTCCCAAGCTCACTCAAATAAATTATCAATAGAACAGCAGATCGAATCCGGTATTGAAAATTTAACCCAAAGATTTAAAGCCGAAAAATTCATGTCTTATTTTCAGGCATATTCAAATACTTATAAACCGGTTCGCGAGCTTGAGCGAATTTATGATTCATCTCTTACGAATGATAAAATAGTAGGGATTTCAATCGGAACAAGACCTGATTGTGTGGATGAAGATAAATTAAAACTTATCAGCTCTTATAAAGATGATTATTATACCTGGATTGAATACGGGCTCCAGTCTGTTCATAACAAGACCTTAAAGCGCATAAACCGCGGCCATGATTACGATTGTTTTTTAAGAGCTTACGAAAAGACAAAAGAAGCCGGTATTAACGTTTGTGTTCATGTCATTTTCGGTCTGTGGGAAACGCACGATGAAATTATGCAAACGGCAGCGGAATTGTCAAGACTAAAAGTTGACGGGGTAAAAATACACATGTTATGCGCACTAGAAAATACAAAACTTGCAAAAATCTATGAAGCCGGAGAAATAACTTTTATGTCTGAAGATGATTATGTCTCTATGGTTTGCGACTTCCTTGAGTACCTCCCGCCGGATACGACAATTCACCGTCTTGCCGGAAACGGTCTAAGCAAAACCCTGATCGCTCCTCAATGGCTCGGTGCAAAATTCGATTGTCTTAATAAAATTGATAGAGAATTTTTAAGACGAAATTCTTATCAAGGATTCAAACTCTTTTCCAATATCAATTAACAGAATTGTACTTTGTCTGCCCCCCTCTGAAATGCCTGAGTGAGAAGTAAAGATATTGCAAGACTTTCGCCACCTTGACAAAAAAAATTGAGCAAATATTATAATATTATGGCTTAAAATACCAAATTAGTATTGTAGTTATAAGTAAAAAAGGAGATTAATCTCATGGCAAGAGAAAAGTAT
>CALUYR010000032.1 GCA_944325045.1 Candidatus Gastranaerophilales bacterium | reverse complement strand
TCCCCTCTTACATGATGTGTCGCTGTCCGCGATGTAGAAGAAATAACTTTTTGTAGGTTGGGGTTTCTACCCCAACATAATTTCATTGTTGGGCTGAAAGCCCAACCTACTTTATCTAATACCTCTTTCCCTGATACAGTGCAGATTGTCACACATTTTTGACGGTGGCAAGATCCCGAAATACTCTGCGAGCACCCTCCCTTGTAAGCCTCCTTTACGTCGGCAACAAGAGGAGCTGCGAGTTCAGGATGACATGGAGAATCTTTTATCGACCTTTTCCATATGCGGCCCACACAGCTCAATGTAGGTTGGGGTTTCACCCCAACATAATATTTATTTACATCTGATACAGAAAACTTTGTTTTGGTGAAAAATTTGGAGAAAGGCAATTTTGACAAAAACCCTTGTCTCCCTTGAGGTTCGTTACCCCCCCCCCCCCGTATTCCGCGCTATTATTGACTTTTCCATGTATTTACCCTCCTTTTTCTTTTATTATATACTATTTCTTTATTTTTTCAAGTATCTGTTTTTAATTTACGTCTCTCGACTCGTATTGCTTTCTTTTTTGCTTACTTTTTTCTTTCCGCTAAAGAAAAAAGTAAGTTTTCAAGGGGGGCGTAGCCCCCTCTTACATCACGCGTCGCTTTCAGAGATGCATAAGAAATAGTATTAAAATCAAACTCGATTTGGCATACTTGCCCCACATTGGATTTTTGAGTGCAGATGGTCGCTCATTTTTGATGGCGGTAAGATCCTGAAACGAGTTCAGGATGACAGCTGTTTGATTTTTGAATTTCATTATTTTTGTTGGGGTAGAAACCCCAACCTACATCAACTAAAGAAAATTCGTTTTAAGCCCTTAAAGGATAAATCAAATCTCATGACTCATAGTGCTTTCTTTTTTGCTTACTTTTTTCTTTGGCCGAAAGAAAAAAGTAAGTTGGGATGGCAACCACAACCTACTTTATTTAACAAAATCTGCTTTCTGCCAAAGTGCCTAATGAACTACATTACAATGCTCCGCCGGCGGGATGAAATGATAATTGTTTATATTTTTGGGTCGACCCCCAACCTACATTAAAATATTCCACTCTATCGTCCATCTTTAACCTCAATAAAATTTTATTACATTTTTAAAATATAAAAAAAACATATTTTTATTAAACAACAGAATGAACGTTGTAAGTACTTCTAACGGTGAAGATTGGGGGCCTACAGAAGCAAAATTCGGTAATGCTGCTACCGGTAACTACACATTATTCTTTAATGATGGTATTACTCTTACATTCCCTAAAGCTCCCGGTTCAGGAAAAACCAGATCTGCTCAATGTACTGAAGACAACAAATGTTATGGTGTAGTTGACGTTAACGGCAGCAAAAACCCTAACAAACTTGTTACTTGTGATGGATCTTCTAATTACAAAGCAACTGATGATGATTGTGTAGTATCTAATCCGACAGATATTTATCCAATTTACATGTATGATCAAACAATTCTTCCTGCGACATCTGCAGCCAGAGCCGTTATGTACAAAGGGAAATAAGAAATATAGTTAAAAATAATCCGTGATTAAATGGTTCTAAATCTCGGAGGCCGGAGGTCTATGACCTCCGGTTTTTATTTTTTTTTTAATTCATTTAGCTTTTCAAACAACTTTTCTATACATCTGGATTAGCCGATTTATCAGATAATAAGAATACAAAATATTAAAAAATAATAAATTTTATTCTCATCTGAGTTTTATTATTCTATAATTAAAATATTGAAACAGATTGAAAAGGGGAAATATCATGAAACATAAACATGGACATAATCCGTTTAAAAATGACGGTTTGGAAAATACCGACGAAACAATAAAAGAAGAGACTCAGGCCCCTGAAACAGAAAAAGAACCTGAAGCCTCAGATAACAGCAATCAGGAAACAGATAAATTAAAAGAAGATTATGAAAAATTGAACAATCAATATCTTCGTCTTGCTGCGGATTTTGAAAATTACAGAAAACGTCAGGAAGCGGAAAGAGAAAGCTTACTGCGTTTTGGAACAGAAAATGCATTAACAAAAATGATTGAAGTTCTTGACAACTTTGAACGAGCAGAAAAAGCGCTTGAAAATATTGAAGACTGTAAACAATACAAAGATAGTTTTGAACTATTGCATAAACAAGTAGTTGATACTCTCACAAAACTTGGTATGGAACCTATTGACGCTGCCGGAAAAGCATTTGATCCAAACTTCCACGATGCAGTTATGCAGACCCCGACTAATGAATACCCGGAGCATACAGTTATTGCTGAATTACAAAAGGGCTATAAACTTGGTGATAAAGTTCTGCGCCCGTCTTTGGTTAACGTTGCGACAACCGGAGAATAATTTACGTCTATGAAAATAAACCTGAAAGCCGATCTTTCTCCGCTTTTAGAAAAATTGGACATAAAAAATAAATTTGAATTATAATAGAGTAAAAGAAGAAGATTAAAGAATAGGGAAAAATGTCAGATTACTATGAAATACTAGGCGTTGAAAAAAACGCCTCTAAGGACGAGATAAAATCGGCTTTCAGACGGAAAGCCCGTACACTACACCCCGATGTAAACAAGGCCCCGGATGCAGAAGCAAAATTCAAAGAACTGGGTAAGGCCTATGAAACATTAATGGACGACAATAAACGTGCAACTTATGACCGCTATGGAGAAGACGGACTTAAGAACGCCGGATTTAACACCAACGGCCCGTTTGAAAGCGGATTTGGCGATCTTAATGATATTTTTAATACATTTTTTGGCGGATTCGGCGGTTTTGGTTTTGGCGGCGGCCGCCCTGATCCAAATGCCCCGCAGCCCGGCGATGATTTGAGATACGACGTGGAAATATCATTTGAAGAGGCTGTATTTGGAACAACTAAAGAAATAAAATTTGATCATCTTGAAACATGTTCAGAGTGCGGCGGAACCGGCGCTGAAAAAGGCTCTAAACCTGAAACCTGCCCGACATGCCACGGTTCAGGCCAGGTTCAGACTGTAGCAAGAACCCCTCTTGGTTCATTCACACAAATTACGACATGTCCGGACTGCCGCGGAACCGGTGTTAAAATTTCAAAACCATGCAAAGCCTGCAAAGGGTACGGAAAAATCGAAAAAGAAAAGAAAATTGAAATTAAAATTCCGGCCGGAGTTGACAACCATTCCAAAATGCGTGTATCAGGAGAAGGTGATGCAGGTATAAACGGCGGACGTCCGGGAGATTTATTTGTTGTAATCCATGTTAAAGCCTCAGACTACTTTACCCGTGATGGAGCTGACGTTTACACAAAATTGCAAATCTCTCCGGAACAAGCAGTTCTTGGAGATGAAGTTACAATCAAGACACTTGACGGGGAACAAAAAATCCAAATCCATGCCGGAATTCAAAACGGGAATACAATAAAAATCAGAAACGCTGGAATTCCACTTCTTTCAAGACCTTCTCAAAGAGGCGATCATATAATTGTAGTTTCCGTAAAAATTCCGACACAATTAAGTGATGAAGAAAAAGAATTGTATAAAAAAATATATGAACTAAAAAGCGGTAAAAAATATTCCGAATCACTGCTTGCAAAAGTTAAAGGAGTATTCCAGTAATGCGGAAAGTATTAATAGTATTAGCAATAATGCTAACAGTATCCATGCCGGTTAATGCGGCAAAACTACCGGACAATGTACAAAATTTTGTGAAAGAAGCATTCCCGGAAACCGATTTCAGGTTTGACGGAGTTGTTATTCTACCGGATAATACTGTTTACTTGCCTCTTATTCCCTCAAAGTTCAATAACAGTGAAACAATTACTATCAAATCGACAATTCCTGCCGGCAAAACAATGGCACAAAAACCTGATGCTGTTATATTAAGTAATGACTATGTACTTTTGAAGATGATAACAAACAACAAAGGGAAAAATACCGTAATTGATTTACCGGCACCGCCGTTGGAGCTGCGAACCGGTTTACTGCCGCAGGATATGCTTGTACCGAAAAATTTAATTATTCCTTCAAGTTTGAAAAATATTATAGGTAACTTAAATATTCAAACCTCAAAGGATACCGGCCTTGTAATTCCGGTTGCACAGCCAAAAACCGGAGCAGTTGTAAACTCTCTTACTCTTACTCCTGTACTTAAGGATAAAGTTATGTACATAGCCTCCAATGCCTCAAAAAATATTCAGGTAGTAACTCCTGAGAGAAAAATTGCAAGTTATGCATTAGCTCAGGATGATATCCCTATTTCAATAAAAGGCTATGAAGGCTTTCTTCTGGTAACCTCATACGGAAAAAAATCACTTGATGTTATTTCTTTGGCAGATGAAAAAGTGATTAAAGAAATTTCATTCAAAACACAGCCTGAAGAAATTATTATTGATAAAAAAAATAAAATAGCGTATATCTCAAGTGGTGAAGACGCCAGTATGTATGTGATAAGCTTAGAGACAATGACAATAAAAAAACAAATACGCTTGAACGGGATGTGTGAAAAGGTTACGCTAAGCGATGACGGAACAAAACTTTTTTATAACGACAAACAAACAAGAGAAGTTTGGGCGGTTGAGCTGGATAATGACTATCTGCTGAAAGAAATCGGGAAATTTCCAAATGTATCTAAAATTGCCTATGTTAACGGTAAAATTTATTTAACCAGCCGTACCAAAAATAGACTTGCAATTATAGATTACGAAACAATGGGGTTAATGTCTGAAAATGAAATTTCCGACAAGCCTGTAGATATGTTTGCATATAAAGATACGTTGTTTATCTTAAGTGCCGGAAATAAATCAATAGATTTAATTGATACCACAATAGATAAGCTTACCGGAACTATTGAACTGACACAAAACCAATTCCCAACCAAAATAACCCCAATAGAAAATTCTAACCTTGCTTTAATCACCGATGCAAAGGCCGGAGTGTATTCAATCCTTAATCTTGACCAGAAAAAAATAGTACAAACTAATCAGCTTGAAATTCCTGTAGGAACTATATATGTCACCAACAAAATTAAAAAGATCGGTACGGCAAAGTAAATGATTGAAAACTTTGATAAGATAACTCAGGAAGTATTAAAAGATTTAGAAAAAACGCAGCGGGATTTTTGGAATATCTCACGTCAAACAGCAGAATTTTTATATAAAATAATAACAACAGAAGGATTTGTATCCGGTATTGAAGTCGGAACCTCTAACGGGTACAGCGGAATTTGGCTCGGAAAAGCTTTTAAAGCCAACGGCGGACAGATGTCTACCATTGAATTTTATGAAAAAAGGTATTCAATTGCTCGGGCAAATTTTGAGAAATGCGGGGTTGCCGACGTTATAACTATACGCCCCGGAGAAGCAGTTAAGGTTCTGGAAGATCTGCCTGAAGATCTGAAATTTGACTTTGCATTTGTCGATGCCAATAAACGTGAGTCTGTTGACTACTTCCGGCTAATTCACCCGCGTTTGAAGGCAGGCGGAATTTATACATGCGATAATGTGCTTTCGCATAAGGAAAAAGTTCAAACCTATATAGATGCAATAAATGCCCACCCTGATTATATACACACGGTATTGGATCTTCCGGCCGGATTGTCTTTTGCAAGAAAAATCAGGTAAGAAAATAATGAGTTGCTGAATGAACGTTTGCACGGTCAATTAATAAACATCGTATTTATTGGGAAATTAACCCCGTTTATACGACATTTCGGGAGCTGTTTACGCCCTTACGGCTGGCGGATAAAAATAAACCGATCTTTGTTTTTACGGTAAAACAATAATAGTATCCATGAGAAACCGGTATCTATCCCCCGGGAATTAATAATTAGCAAAGACAGAACGGAGAATATATTCTTCGAGCATCTTCTTGTCAGCCGGTGAAGATTTATGATCATTAATCATAATATCAAAGGCATATTCATTTCCTCTTTGGGTTTTTATATAACCTGCAATCGCGCTTACATCAGTTAAAGTTCCGGTTTTTGCCTTGAGATTGTCTTTGAAATAAAGCATTCTGTCCTCTAAAGTACCGGTTCCCGGTGAAGCCATTAATGATTTATAAGTTTCAAAGTTTGTCTGCTTAGCTTCTGCCACAAGGAATGAGGTCATAAAATCAGCACTCATAAGATTATTCTTAGAAACACCACTCCCGTCAACAAGCTTGACATCATCAGCTTTCAGCCCGTTTTTTTCACAAAAAGCGTTGAACATTTCAAGTGCGGAATTTATCGAACCGGTATTATTTTTAAACTTTCCGCCGGCAAGCTTAAATACAGTTTCGGCAATCATATTATCGCTATTTTGCAGAATATCTTTTGCCGCATTTTTAATCGGATGTTCTGTCTGGGCAACAATATAAATATTATTCTGCGGTAATTTTTTTTGCTTTAAATTTCCGTAGAATAAAATATTTGCATTACTTACAGCCTCCTCCAGCCTAAGCCTGAAATACCTCTTGATATTACTAACCGGAATAGTAATCCCCGTAAGCTTAGCAACACTTCCTTCAACCTGTAGAACATTATTTGCAATAGTTGTATTATGTGAAATATCTATATCATTTTCTTTTCCTGTTGTCACAAGATTCATAAATGTAATCGGATAGAAAACTTCCGGATAAACATTAGCCGGAGAATTTAAAGTTGTAGGAGCAATCACAACTTTTATTAGATTTCTGTCAATATTATACGCCCCAAACTTTGGCATAAGCGGGTTAAGATCGTCGTCCCACTGCCACCCTTCGCCCCAGGTAGCCGAATCAAGTATATAATCGTCGATATAGATATTTTTAGGTTCAATAATGTTTTTAGATTTTGCTTTCTCAAACATAGATTTAAGGTTATCCGCAGTTAAATAGGGATCAGCACCGAGTTTTAAGTATAAATCATTATTTGTTGACTTATATAAAAGTGTCAAAAACCTATAGTCATACCCCAAAGTGTCAAGAGAAGCCGCAAGAGTAACCAGCTTTTGTGTAGAAGCCGGATTTATAAGTCTGTCCTGATGCAATGAATATAAAGTTTTACCGGTTTTCAGATTTTTTATTGAAACAGAAATTACTGATTTATCAATCCCGGATTTCGAAATTACTTTATTAATACTGTCAGCAGCATAAGAAGGAGAAATTAATGACAAACAAAAAGCCAACAAGCCGACTATATACCAGAACTTTTTCATAAAGTTTTAACCTCATAACTTTCTCTTATATCCTTAAGTATAGTATAAGAATTTCTATAAATATACATATCATTAAAATTTATTTCACAAGTCATAAGACCTTCCTTCTGGTCATTAATTTCCGCAATTGTATTGCCTGTATAGTCAAAAATTCTTGAATGACCGATGTTCCACTCCTCACCTTTTATCAAACCGGACTGGGTAACAGCAACCATGTAAGTCTGATTTTCAATTGCCCTTGCCCTTGTCAGAGTCTCCCAGGGAATTGGTTTTTTAAGCCCCCATGCTGCCATGTTTACAAGCAAATCGGCGCCGGCTTTTCTGTAAGCCCTGAAAATTTCCGGGAAACGAATATCGTAACATATCGTAAGCCCAATCTTTACTCCTTCAATATTAACCAACACAGGCTCTTTCCCTGCAGTTATGAAACTTCCTTCCGCACACCCGCCGTATGAATAAAGATGCATTTTGGAATACATTCCGACAAGTCTGCCCTGACGATTTATAACAGGGCAAGTGTTATAATACTTGCCGTCATCCCCAAGCATAACAAAACTTCCGCCTAAAATATTTATATTATAAGACTTAGCAAGTTCAGACAAAAATTTAACAGTTTCGCTTTTCTCAAGCTTTTCAGCTGATCCGGTAAAATCCTCACAAGACCAGCCGACAGTCCAAACCTCAGGAAGAACCAAAATATCTGTCCGATCCTGAAGTTCTTCCGATAAAATTGCGCTGACTTTGTCAAAGTTTTTATGAACATTTCCGACAACAGATGACATCTGGAGTGCAGAAATTTTTATTTTTTCAGCTTTTTCCATTCGTTATTTTTCTTTGCCTCCATATAAACCTCAGGCAGGCGTTTATGTATATCATCAAGAGCAGCCTTAAGCTGAGTTCTGATATCCGCCTCCTTATCCTGCGGAAGATCCTTAGGCACATAAATAGGCTCGCCATATAAATTAAGTATCTCGGCATGCCCTAAAGGCGCAGTCATCTTATCCCATGACGGAAGTTTAACAAAATTCCACTGCGGACAATACCACCCTACCGGAATAATCGGGGCACCCGACATTTTTGCAAGTCTTATTACACCGTTTTTAACGCTGTGAAGCGGGCCATTAGGGCCGTCAACCATTATCGCAACGCATTCCCCATCGTTAAGAAGTTCTACCATTTTTAAAGTACTCTCAATCGCCCCTCTTTTTCCGCTCGAACCGCGGACTGTCTTAAATCCAAGACCTTCACAAGAATAAGCTACAATATCACCGTCAAATGAAGTACTTATAAGAATACTTAAATGAGCTTTATCCTCAACCCCATAAACACAAAATTGATCAGCATGCCACATCGCATAAATACACGGTTTTAAATTTTTATTGTTGACTTCCAGAATATGCGTAAAATACTTCTGTAACTGCATATAACCGCTTATTGCTTTTTTCAAAACTATAACATTTTTGTTGTTAATTAATCTTACCATAACCCATAGGATAACACGAAAAAAAAACACCGGCAATATTATCTCATCTCTTTGGTGGACTTGCATGAAATCTTTTTTGGGATATAATTTTAAAAGATATTGATACTCAAATTACAAAGGAAATTATTTATGCAAGTTACACTAGAAAATGAAAAAGAGAATGTAGTAAAATTAGACATCACAGTCCCGGCAAAAGAAGCAGCAGATGCTTACAATAACGCAGTAAAACGGATTTCACAATACGTAAATATAGACGGGTTCAGAAAAGGGAAAGCTCCGCGTGATATGGTTGAAAAACATGTCGGAGTTGAAAGAATTAAGCAGGAAGCACTTGAAGGCTTAATGCCGAAAGTTCTCAGCCAGGCAATTGACGATAATAAACTGGATGTTATAACCCAGCCGTATATTACATCATACGATTTTACAGTAGGCCAGGATCTTAAAGTAACAGCAAAGGTTGAAACAAGACCGGAAGTTACTCTTGGCGAATACAAAGGAATATCTCTTGAAGTAGAAGATTCTCCGATCGCCGAAGATGCACTCGAAAAAGCTATTGATAATCTCAGAACCCAGCATTCCGAAACCAAAATCATTACAGACCGCGCAACAATAGATACTGATATTGTAAAAATCGACTTCGACGGCTCTGTAAACGGTGAAAAAATTAAAGGCGGAGAAGGTAAAAATTATCCTCTCGACCTTGCCCACTCAAACTTCATCCCCGGCTTTGCAGAACAGCTTGTAGGCAAAAACCTTAACGATGAATTTGAGATAGATGTAACCTTCCCTGAAGATTACCACGATGAATCTCTAAAAGGCCAAAAAGCCGTATTTAAAATCAAAATTAACGAAATAAGCGAAAAAATAAAACCGGAATTAACAGATGAATTTGTTCAAAAAGTAGGCCCGTTCAAGACTGTTGACGAACTTAAAGCAGATGTTCAAAAATACCTTGAAGAAGCCAGAGAAAATACAAATAAAAATAATTCCGAAAATGAAATCTTCAAAAAAGTAATCGAAAACGCAAATGTTGAAATTCCGCAATCAATGATCGACCGCGAAGCTCAATCACTTCTTGCAGAATACAAAAACAGACTTGCAGCGCAAGGCATAAGCTGGGAAATGATTACCAAGGCCCAAAGCGAAGAAGAATTAACTAAAAATATAAATGAAGATGCAAAAATAAGAATTAAAAATTCTTTGGTAATAGATAAAATTGCTAAAACAGAAAATCTTACCCTGGAAAAATCTGATTTAGATAAAAAATTTGCAGAACTAAGTGCAGCTTACAGAATATCCCAGCAGGATTTGTACAAGCAGATCGCTAAAAATCCTGAAATCTTATCATCATTGTCCCAACAAGCAATGAATGATAAAGTCAGAGATTTTCTGGTAAAAAATAATAAGATAGAAATAGTTCCGCCGAAAAAAAGCAAAAAGGTTGAAGAAAAATAAAAATATTTGTATAATGAAATAAGAAAGGGAAAATTAAAATGAGTTTTGTACCTGTAGTAATAGAACAATCAAGCAGAGGTGAGCGGTCTTTTGACATATTCTCAAGACTGTTAAGAGAACGTATTATCTTTTTAGGTACGCCAATCGATGATATGGTAGCTAATTTGGTAGTAGCGCAATTACTTTTGCTGGATAGTGAAAACCCTGAAAAAGACATTATGTTATACATAAACAGTCCGGGTGGAAGTGTTACGGCAGGATTTGCAATCTATGATACAATGCAGCACATCAGAGCGGACGTTTCAACAATATGTCTTGGACAAGCAGCTTCAATGGGTGCGTTTTTGCTATCATCGGGAGCTAAAGGAAAAAGAATGGCGCTTCCTCATTCCCGCGTTTTAATTCACCAGCCTTTAGGCGGAGCCCAAGGTCAGGCAACTGATATAGAGATCCAAGCTGCCGAAATTATAAGAATAAAAAAATCATTAAACGAAATTCTTGCTTCTAACACCGGTCAATCTCTCAAAAAGATTGAAAAAGATACGGATCGTGATTACATAATGACTCCGGCAGAGGCGTTAGAATATGGTATGATTGATAAAGTTGTATCAAGAGATGCCATCAAGTAAAATTTCATAAAAGGAGAAATTTGTATTATGCCAAAGCATGATGACAGCAGATTAAAATGTTCGTTTTGCGGAAAATCCCAAGACCAGGTAAAAAAATTAATTGCCGGGCCTGAAGTATACATCTGCGACGAATGCGTAGAGCTTTGTAACGAAATTCTTGATGAAGAATTTTTCGAAAACAAAGAAAAGGATGGAGAAAATTCAGATAAAAAATCTGAAGAAAAACCAATTCCTAAACCTCACGAAATAAAAGCTTATCTTGATCAATATATTATTGGTCAGGATGATGCTAAAAAAGTGCTTTCAGTTGCGGTATATAACCACTATAAACGTCTAAAACACAACAAGACAGCGGACTTAAAAAACAATGTAGAAATACAGAAGTCAAACATACTGTTAGTAGGACCGACCGGTTCAGGAAAAACATTACTAGCCCAGACATTAGCAAAGATGCTTGATGTACCTTTTGCAGTTGCAGACGCAACAACCTTAACAGAGGCAGGCTATGTAGGTGATGACGTTGAAAATATACTTTTACGTCTTTACCAGAACGCAGATTTTGACTCATCAAAGGCTGAGCGCGGGATTATCTATATTGATGAAATCGATAAAATTTCAAGAAAATCCGAAAATACATCAATAACAAGAGATGTATCAGGAGAAGGTGTACAGCAGGCACTGTTAAAAATGATAGAAGGAACAGTAGCCCATGTACCGCCTCAGGGAGGCCGTAAGCACCCTCATCAGGAATTTATTGAAATAGATACAAGCAATATTCTGTTCATAGTTGGCGGGGCGTTTGTAGGGCTTGAAAAAATCATCGAAAGAAGAGCTGATGTAGGATCTTCTGTAGGATTTGGCGCAAAAGCAGCTATGTCCCAGGCAGAAAAAGAGGCCAATGCAGCAAAACTGCTTAAGAAATTACAGCCGGAAGATCTTCTCAAATTTGGTTTAATACCGGAATTTATCGGGAGAATACCGACCTATGCGGTTCTTGATCAGTTAAACGAAAAAACGCTCAAAATGATTTTGACCGAACCAAAGAACGCTGTACTGAAACAATATAAATGCCTTCTTGAAATGGACGGAGTTGATCTTGAGTTTGAACCGGAAGCAGTTGATGTAATAGCTCAAGAGGCTATAAAACGGAAAACCGGAGCAAGAGCACTGCGTTCAATAGTGGAAGAACTTATGCTTGATGTAATGTATGATGTTCCGTCAAAAGAGCATGCTGATAAGATTGTAATAACAGCAGACATGGTTCGAAACAGAAAATGCGCGGAACTGATACCGCTTCCGAAAAAAGAGGACAGCAAAGAAATTTCAGCATAATATATAAAAACTATAAAACCGCCTTAAAAGGCGGTTTTATTAACAAATGTTAAATATTAAAAAAATTTAATCAAAAATTTTTATTTTTTAATTTTGGCTATGTCACAACAAACAGTTGATAAATAGCCATTTTTATAGGGGAGTATCAGAACTCCCCTACAAACTGT
>CALUYR010000031.1 GCA_944325045.1 Candidatus Gastranaerophilales bacterium | reverse complement strand
GCTATGTAAAAAGAATTGACGCATACAAAACAGCATACGGCTGTAAACTTCTGGGCGCCGGACGAGACAAAAAAAATGACCCCATAGATTACAGCGTTGGTGTATTTTTGAATAAAAAAACAGGCGAAAAAGTTGAACAAGGCGAGGTTTTATATACAATATATTCAAACGATACTTCAAAAGCAGAAGAATGCAAAAGATATTTAAATGAAGCTTACGAATTTTGTGAAGAACAGCCAACTGCCCAAAAACAAATTTATGAAATAATCAAACCATAAAAGGGATAAAAAAATGTTTAAAAACAACAGAATGCAATATATAATAAAAACCTGCTCAAGTGAAAATCCGCAAGAGCTTCAAAATTTACTGAACGAAATGTCTATGAACGGCTGGGAACTGTACAGCATGAACGAAATAGAAACCGACGACGGTTTCAAATACAACTGCATATTCATGTCAGAGCTAAAATCGGCAGAGGAGAACGAAAACGGAGATATAATAAACATCGCCTCATTTAAAAGCCAGATGGAAAAGATGCTTTCTCCTGAGCTGACACCTTATGAGAATTGCATAGATATACAATCAAAAATCGTAAGCCAGCAGAAGAAAATATCTAAAATCAAATCAGAACTGGAATGCGAAGCCCCGGCTTCAGTAAACAGAAAAAAATTAAATGATAAGATATCAGCCGGTCTGAAAGAGCTGGATGATCTAAAACACAAATTATCAAAAGCAACCTCCCCTGACGTGATGTACTCAAGGTTACATGAGGATAAGCTTTCCATAAATCTGAGCGAGGAATTACTTGACTACGTAAATACAGAAAAAGAACCACAGGAAGAAGCCCTTGTCGCAGCGACAGTAAAAACCAGATTGAAATTAACAGACGAACTTGGCTATATCATACCGAAGATAGTGTTCAAAGATGACGAAACCCTTAATCCATACGAATTTTCAATAAAAATAAGAGGACTTGAAGTACATAAATCATGCGTGTATCCATCATATTCAATGTTTTATGCAGAAGATCTCCATCTTGATAAAAAGCCAAAAAATTCGATATCCGATATAGACGTAATAACCGGGAAAAAAGTAATATGGCTTGAGCAATCGCAAACAAAAGATTTCTGGGAAAAAGGCAAGACCGGCTCAGAATATATCGCCGAACTTTTGGAGTTTTATGCGGTAAAATATGTAGAAGATTTGCTGGACTACGCAGATATAGATAAATATATAAATATAGCAGCGCAGGCAAATCCGTTTTTGGTAGAAAACGTAATCCCGGATTTTGTAACCCCTGCGGATTTAAAGTTCATCCTGACAAGCCTGATAAAAGAACGAGTTTCGATAAAAGATATAACATATATATTTGAAAAACTTAACGACTATGCAGACGAGTGTCCGAAGTCAGACTTGTTGAAAAAAATAAGAATAGCGCTTTCACGCCATATCTGTAAGAAATTAGTAAATCAGGACGGAGTAATCAGTGTATTTGAAATAAGCGAAAAAACGTTAGAAGCATTCACCCCGAGCTTTGAAGAGGATGACGACTATATAATAAAAGTTGACGGGGACTTTGCCGAGAAACTAGCAGCAAAGATTGCTAAAAAGTCAAAGCAATATGGAGTACAAAGTCCTAAAATTCTCGTACCAATGGAATACCGCCATCTGTTTTTTACCCTCTTGTCAAACTATTTAAATGACATAACAGTAATAACCAGAGAAGAAGTAGGCTGTAGTTTTCCAATAGAAATTGTAACAAATATATAAAAAAATTTATAAAGAAATAGCAAAAAAAATTTTGTTGAGGTTTTAGAATTGACATGCTAGTAGGGAAAATAAACGGATTTAATAATTATTATAATAACGGATATAAAGCGGGCTCATCGCCGGCGTTTATGCGACGATTAACAGAAGAAGAACAAGAGGATTACAAAGCCAACGCAATCGAAAAGGCTTTAAAATATCTTGGCGTTGTATCAGTTGCAATGGTTCTTCACGGGCCGTGCAACCCGGTTACGGAAAACGACCTTGGTATTGGATCTCCGGTGAGTGAAAGCGCCAAGAAATTAATTAAATTGGAGAAACTGCACGGTTTCAACGCAAACCAGCTCGGCCCTATGGGAGAAATAACCCGCGGCGATATTTCTCCATATTCAGGATCTATTTTTGCTTTGAATAAAATGTTTATTGACGCCAATGAGCTTGCAACAGACAAGTACGCAAATATAATTACAGATGAAGAACTTAAATCGTTGAGAGTAAAATATAACGACGATAAAAATATATATGAATATTCTAAATTTTTTGATTCGTTTGAAAATTATGACAAAATAGTTAAAGATGCATATAAGAATTTCAAAGAAAAAGTTAGCGTCAAAGACAAAAATGCAATGAAACTTTTAAAAGAATATAATGACTTCAAAGTCCGTAAAGGGAATAAAATGATCCAAGCAGGCGTCTTTGACGTACTGAGCAGAACCTACGGAACAAGAGATACAGATGTATGGGAAAGTGAAATTGACCGTAATCTGATATCACTGCTAAAAAGGAATAATCTTGAAGCAGTAAACAGATACAGACAAATATTATCAAGATCCGGAGAGGACATTAACAGTTATGTATTCGGGCAGTTTTTAGTAGATAAACAGCTAAAAGAAAATAAAGTATACAGAGACAGCATAGGCGGTTTTGAGTATATAAATGACAACCTTATAGGAAACGATACCAGTGAAGAATGGATGCATCGAGAAATCTTTCTAAAAAACTACCGTTTGGGCTGTCCATACGGCGGACCGGACGGAGGGCCGCAGCTGTGGGATATTCCGATTCTTGATCCAAAGAAATTATTTAATAATGACGGCAGTCTTGGGCCGGCCGGGAAATTCTTAAAAGAGAAATTGGAATCAGCACTTGAATACTGTGAAAATATCAGAATAGACCACGTATTAGGGCTTGTTGACCCTTATGTATACGATAAAAGAAGCGTAGTATACGTAAACGGACACCTTGACAGAGGTAAATTAAAAGCTAATAATATGGCTTACCTGAAAGAAATAGATCCGCACGGTAACTACCAAAAAATATTAGAAAAAATTGTTCTTCCGACCCTGAATTCGCACGGAATAACTGCGGAAAAAGCAGTTTGGGAAGATTTAGGCAGCCAAACAGATGTGTTCCGCTCAATATACAAAAATGAACTGAATATTCCGGGAATGACACAGCTGCATTGGGAAAGAGGCGAGGGAACGTCCAGAAGAAACTGGGCTTTAATGGGCTCGCACGACGAACCAGCCGCAATACAACTTATTCAGGATCGAAATTTTACGGATAACTGGGATAAAGGCAACGGTGCTTGGCATATAGATTATTTGGCCGGGTACCTTAATTCTGATCCTAAACGCATTGATGATAAAGAAGCATTTAAACAAAAACTTCTGTCAAATCCAATGGAAAGAGTAAAGGCAAAATTTGCAGAACTATTTACAACAGCCAAGCGGGTACAGATACCGTTTAATGATTTCTTTGGAATTGAACAGCGCTATAACGAGAAAGGAACAAAATCAGCTTATAACTGGAAGCTAAGATTAAACAACAACTTTGAAGATGCATATTATAAAAATCTTGAAAGCGAAGCCCCGACAGCATTAAACATTCCAGAAATCTTAAAAACAGCAGTACAGGCAAAAATAGATATGGATGTAGTAACGTTTAGCAAACGTTTTGCAACAATGTCTGATGGGAGCCGTGATGAGGCAAAAATTGATGAATTTCGCGGTCGTCTGAACGAAAGAATGGCGCCAACACTTGAAAAGCTTGGCTATTATGCAGATGTTCTAAAAGAAAAATCAGCTGATTAATTGTATATGGCCTTCCACCCTGCAACACAAAACATTCGTCATACACAAGAATTGTTTTGGCAAAAGAAATACTGCAATGGTTCTTAAAATGTTTGACCAAAGTACGTGAAAATACTACAATAACAGTATGGGAAGGTCAAAATTTATAAATATAGCTTTAATAATAATACTGCTGAGCCTGCCTTCAATTGCCTCTGAAGAGCTGCAAATTAAATATGCAGAAGGGATACCCCCTGAAACGACAACAGAAAATAAAAACGATCCAGAGTTAAAAAATATATTTATATGGCAAATTCCCGACGATGCGCTGAAGCAGACAGATGAGCCGACAGGTAATCCAACAGATGAAACAACGGAAGCTGAAATTGAAGAACCGGAAACATGCGAAGAAACAGGAGATGTCATAGAACTTTATGATCCAACTCCGGTTAAAGGCTATGTAGAATATAGTGAAGATGCAAATGATATAATATTAAAAGACACAGATCAGGACTTTGTACTGAATCTTAGCGTACCGCAGGAATTTGAAACAATAAAAGCCTCAGATACAATAAATAAACTTCCGCAAACGAATTTTGCACGGAAAGTATATTCGAAAACCGACGATATCTCATACAATATCGCCCCGGTAGATACAACAACAGAAACAAAACACGGGAATTTTTCATTCGGCACACGATATAACGAAAGTATTGATACATCAGACCTTGGATTTACGACTTCGTTTTTTACAAAATATGAAAAGAAATATTTTTCACTCAGCTCATCCTATGACAAAAATTCAGGAGTATCATACAGCACCGTGGTAGATAAATTTTCATTCACGCCGGAATTAAAACTAAACGAATATATTTCAATAAAAGATATACTGACATCAGATATAACAAGAAACAGAAAAGAAAATTCAGTAGTATTATCAATAAAACCGACAAAATCAGACCGCGTAAGGTTTGAGTTCGGCGCAGGACAAACGTTTGACGAGAACAGAAAAATTATAAAATCCCAGCTTAAATTTTCCACACAATTCAGGTGGTAATAAAAAATAAATCTGGACACCTGCTGTTATTTTTAATATAATAAAAACAGGAGCAGACATAATGGGCAATGAGCAAGATATAAAAGGATCACCTCAGCATTCAAAAAATGAAAGACCAAATCCCAAAATTGCTGAAAAATCAAAAAGAAAATCAAAAAAGCATAAACAAAAAATCGGATTTTACTATTCATTTTTAACATTTGTGTTGTTATTTTGTCTTGTTCAGGTGGGCTTCGGGGCTATTTTGAATATATCAAAAACAATTGCCTATAAAAGCAAGATAAACACAATGCGACGCGTAAGAGATGAAGCAGAACAGCGTAATAAAGATTTAAAAAGTGATATAAAACTGTTTTCAAAGACGTCAAGTCTGGAAGAAATTGCAAGAAACAACCTGAAAATGGCCGGGGAGAAAGAAGTTCTTGTAATAATCAACAACACATCAGCCTCAGAAACGGCAAAAGAGAAATCAAACAAAAAGAAGAAAAAATAAATCGGAGAAAATAATGCCTCAAGAGAAAGAAGGAATAGTAAACTACATAAAACGCGCATTTGAGCTTAAGGATCAGGAATGCTACAAGCAATCAATTGAAATGTTATACAAAGCACTGGCAGAAGAACCTGATAACACGGAAATTCTTTTTCAGATAGGCGAGCTTTATTATCTTCTGTACAATTATCCCCGTGCAATGCAATATATGGAAAAAGTTCTTGAGGAGGAACCAAACCACCAAGAGGCGCTAAATCTGCTGAAAAATATTTACATTAAACAAAATGAAACAGCAGCAGCAAAAGATATAGCGGAAAGACTTTATACAATAGAGAGTTCCCAGGACAATCTTAAAGAACTTATCAAACTATACGGACAGCTTGGACTATTTGAAGAAATGGAAAAACACCTGGACGAAATAGAAAAAAGTGATAAATGTCTTTTTGAATATGCAAATGCATATTACAAAAACAGAAACAACACAAAGTCTGCGGAAATTATAGAAAAAGCATTGGCAGTAAATCCGGAAAATATTGATTGCGAAATACTAAAAGGGAAAATCCTTTTTGACAAAAATGAATTAGCAAAAGCAAAGGAAATATTTACAAAATATTCTAAAAATACCGACAACGCAGAGGTGTTGAATTATCTTGGCTTGTTTGCAATGGAGGATTTAAATTTTATTGAAGCCATAAAATATTTTTCAAAAGCTTCACATCTAATGCCGAAAAATCCTCTGTATTTAAATAACCTCGGGAATGCATATTACCTCAACGGCTGGCAGGAAGAAGCCGTCAGCGCTTATAAAAAGGCTGTATACCTTAGTCCTGATAATCTTGACTATCGGTATTCACTTGCCTACATATATTTTGAGAATAAAGAGTACGAAAAATCAGAAAAAGAAATAGATTTTATACTGGAAAATAACGGCAAGTATTACAACGCAAAAGTAATCCGCGCACTTCTGCTACTGAAACAAAAGAACTTTTTGGAAGCGGAAAAAATACTAAAATCAAATATAGATGAAGGATGTGACAATAACTTTACGCTGAGCTCACTTGCAAAAATCGAAACCGAGCTCGGGAAATATGAATTAGGGGAGCAGCATATCGAAAAAGTACTGGAACGCGACGGGGAAAGCTTAAAATATCAGTGTGACTTAGGATATATATATATAAAAGAAAAAGAATATGAAAAAGCCGTAAAAACAGCCGAAGAAGTTATAAGTAAGAATGAAAATTTCATATACGGATATATTCTTGGAGCAAATGCGGCATATCTGAATAAGGATTACGAAAAGTCAAAATCATTTGCAAGCAGATTGCTGACAATTGATATTAATATTCCTGAAGGCTACTACTATCTTGCGCTTGTGCGACTTGAAGAACATGATTACGAAGAGGCAATAGAATGCATGAAACGAGCCATTACGCTGGATATAACTAATGCACAGTATTACGCCAAAATGGCAGAAATATACAAACTATCAGGCGATACTCAAACAGCATTTGAATACATTAAAGAAGCTGAAAGCATTGACCATTCGGAAGAATATAAAATTTTATACAGACAATTTGCTTCTCTGAACAGAAAATAAAATTTGACGTTGAAATAAAAATTAGTATAATATTAAATATGAATTAGGGCTGGAAATCTTAGAGGAGATTAAAGTAACTTGAAAAAGATATTGATAACAATAGCGGCAGCACAAGTTTTGCTGATGTCACCTGCACTAGCGAAGTCAGAGGATGTATATATCCCGGCGAACTTTCCGAAGAAGTTCACCAAAGAATATTTAAAACAAATAAAACCGCTATACAAATCAGTAAGCGATGATACAGTAGTTCACGCTGCTCTGGATATGCTAAAAGGAACAAACGGAGAATTTTCGAGAAATGCAATTTTAGGCGAAAACTTAAGCCGGCGTCCGGTGAACATACTGTTCAAAAATCTTGCGGAAATAAATCCCGAATACGGCAGCTTTGATGCTTTAGGCTGGAAAAAAGGGAAAAAATTATATATATTCATAAATCCTAGACATAAAGACGCGCCTCCGGGAGCACTTGCTGCGCTGCTGGCTCATGAAGCATTACACCAGGATGAGTATAATTCATTAGCGGAAGAAACTTATGCATGGACAATGGAGGCTTCTGTCTGGTGCGATATCCTGAGAATATACCCTGAAAGCAACGAAAACCTTCACCCGCTGGTAACAAGAGAAAATACTCTGAAAGATTTGTTTGAAAAAGGAAATTATTCAAACAAATATATTAAGAAAAGTGTTCACAGCAACCGGGGTTACAGAAATCTGCCCCAAACCTCACCGGGATTTGAAGATTTATAGGTTCGGGAGATAAAAAATTTTATTAAACTTTTAAACTACATAAAAAGTATATTGATTATAAAAATATGTTGGTGTTTAATACTTGTATGAAGAGAAAAGAGTTATATATTTTTATAGTCATGGTATTTGCGCTGTTTCTATTAAACAAGGCATTTATGAAAATTACGCCGACGGTTTACACTGAAACAGAAGAGATGGTCAACCATGACCGCATTTCATCACAGAAACTTGTTGATAATGTATGGAAAGTAATAAAGAAGAACTATTATGACCCGACAATGAACCATCAGGACTGGTCGCGATGGCAAAACCGCTATGACGGGAAAATAAAAACAGATGAGGATGCAAAAGTTGCAATAGACACAATGCTTGCCAGCCTTAATGACCCGTATTCACGGTTTATGAACAAAACAGAGTATAATGATCAAAATACATCAATAAGTTCAAAGATATCAGGTATAGGTGTTAATATATCGTCTATAGCGGGTAAAATTCACATAATAAACGTAATCGAAGGAACTCCGGCGCAAAACGCCAATTTACAAGCCGGAGACATAATCCTTGACATAGACGGCAAAGATGCAAACGGGCTATCAATAGCAGAGGTGGCAAACCTTGTAAGAGGGCCTGAAAACACATTTGTACAACTTACAATACTAAGAAATAGTGACAAATTTACCAAAAAAGTTGTACGAAAAGAAATCAAAATTAAAACTGTAAGGAGTACAGTTGAAAATAATATCGGCTACATTCAGATAAGCAGCTTTATAGGCTCAACAACGCCGAACGAATTTCTTGAAGCAATGGAAAAGACCAAAGACACAGAAGGGCTGGTAATTGACTTGCGCGGAAACACCGGCGGGCTTTTACCGAATGCGATCTTCATAGCGAACTTATTCATTCCTGAGGGGAAAATAGTAAGTATTGTGGGAAGAAACGGCTATAAATATGACATTCAGGCTCAGGAAACTGATCTTGAAATAAAAAAACCGGTAGTAGTACTTGTCGATGGAGGCAGTGCCAGCGCCAGTGAAATTCTATCCGGCGCATTGAAAGATTACAAGCGAGCAAAACTTGTGGGAACAAAAACATTTGGAAAAGGTATGGTTCAAAAAATTATCCCGCTTGAAAACGAGACCGGATTAAATCTTACAGTCGCAAAGTACCTTACCCCAGCAGGAACTGATATTAACAAAAAAGGTATAAAACCAGATATTGAAGTACAATTTACCGAAAAAAATATTCGAAACCGAGAAGATGTACAGCTTCAAACTGCAAAAAATCTGCTTTCAAAAATGATAAGTCAGAATAGATAATATACTTGAATATTATAACAAAATAAGTTATAATGATTGAGAAAACCCGGAGGATTTAATGGGAGAAGAAAGTATGCAAAACCCAATCATAGTGCGGATTTCCCCGATAGGGGGGGGGGACTAAAGGTGTAAATCCTTGGTATAAGCGACTTTACACTTGTTACAGCTCCTGTTTTAGCAGTTTTAGTAATGTTTTTCACGCTTTGCTGTATCATTATTTAAGAAGTTTTTTGTTTTGCAGAATTGATTTTAGTGAAATTAATTTATTTCACCGCTCTGCACTGCGGAATTTTATTTATGACTTATATTGAACTAAGGTTTTTAATATGGTATAATATATTTAACTGGAGGGTATATGAAAATTAAAAAAGATACTAATATTCTTGTGGTGTACAGAACTGCAAATCAGCATGTTATTAGCCATGCGGCTAAAATGGCGTTTACTCTGGCTGAAGTTTTAATTACTTTAGGTGTTATTGGAGTGGTTGCGGCGCTGACACTTCCGACACTTATCCAAAATTACGAAAAACACGTCATTACTAACAGACTTAAGGTTAATTTTAATATTATGAGCAATGTAGTTAGGATGGCGGAAGCGCATAGTGGAGAGATAGCGGAGTGGGATTTGGTAAGTAACGCCAAACAAGAATATGAAACAACATCTAACAGAGCACTCAGGGTTCAAATAGCAAAAAAATATATTATGCCTTATTTGACAGGAGCACAGCTTACTGAAACTACAACTCTTAAACAATTAGGGTACAAGACACCTATTGTTTTTCCGGATGGTTCAGTATGGTTCAATTTAGACAATTCCGGCCCGATTATAAGACTTAACAATGGGACAGTTATTCTATTAGCAGCGGATACCAGCCCGCAAGATCCGGTTACAGGAAAAATGGTTGTAAGAGGGATGGTCTTATATATGGACATTAACGGGCCACAAGGTAAAAATACCGTTGGAAAAGATATATTTGTTTCAGAAATTCCATTTGCCAATAAGGCCAAATTCATTATGTACGAAAATTGGACCTTAACCGGAGCCAATTTGATGCGATTTGAAAATAAGAACAGAACAGATATATTGGAAGATTGTAAACTTTATGCGCAAAGATGCGGCAGACTCATAGAATTTGACGGTTGGGAAATCAAAGATGACTACCCTTATCTATAGCTAAAAAGTTCATTAAATTAAAAAGCGCCCGATTTAAAATTAAATCGGGCGCTTTATCGTTGTATTACTGCTTATACATCCTTGTAAGATCCGGCAAATCTGTTTGTATATGTTGTATGCAGGATCTCATGAGATTTATGCGAACCCGGATGTTCAAGATATTCTTGATAAAGCTTTTGGATTGAAGGGTTCAGATGAGATTTTCTGATAGGAAGGTTCTCATCTTCTTTATACAACCCGTCAGCACGTTCAGCTTTTATTTTGGAATCGTCGCAGCTTCTAGGCTGACCACCGCCGTTAACGCAGCCGCCCGGGCAAGCCATAACTTCCAAAAGCTGAAAATCAGCTTTACCCTCTTTAATTTCCTGAATAGCCTTTTCTGCCTCTCTTAATGTTGAAACAACTCTTACCACAAGTTTTGTTCCTTTAAGGTCAAGTTCAATGCTTCTTGAGCGGTTTGAAGTACCTCTCATCTGCTTGATATCAACATCATTAAGAGGTTCACCGGTAGCGAACTCGTAAGCCGTTCTGACAGCAGCTTCCGCAACACCTCCGGATGCTCCGAAAATTGTACCTGCACCGGTATATTCTCCAAACGGAGAATCATGATCCTCCGGCGTCAAAGATTTGAAGTCAATTCCTGCACTTCTGATCATCTTGCCTAATTCCTGGGTGGTAATTACATAATCTGTATCAGGACGGCCGTTTCTGTACATTTCAGGACGCTTACACTCGTACTTTTTAGCAGTACAAGGCATTACAGCAACTACCACCAAATTTTCACGGGCAACATTGAAATATTTTGGCACTAAATCTACTAAAACCGGAGAAAGCATACTCATCGGAGATTTGCAAGTAGAAAGATGATTTACCATATCAGGATGTTCGGTTTCCAGGTATTTTACCCAAGCAGGACAGCAGGAAGTAAATAACGGAAGATTTTTCCCGGATTTAAGCCGTTCTAAAAATTCGCTTGCTTCTTCCATAATTGTCAAGTCTGCCCCGAAGTTAGTATCGAAAACAAGATTAAATCCTATTTTTCTAAGCGCAGCATTCATTAAGCCGATAGTATTTTCCCCGGGCTCAAGACCGAACATTTCACCTAACGCAACACGAGTTGCCGGTGCCATTTGAACAACCACTGTCTTTTCAGGATTTGTAATTTCATCCCAAACAAGATCTGTTTCATTTTTAATAGTCAACGCACCTGTAGGACATACAGCCGCACACTGGCCGCAATTTACACAGTCAACTTGCCCCAAAGGACGCCCATTCATAGGCTGAACAACAGTTTTAGAACCTCTGTTTGCAAATCCTAAAACCGCATGCCCCTGAAATTCTGAACAAGCCCTTACGCAAGCTCCGCAAAGAATACATTTATTAGGATCTCTGACAAGAGATGGACTGCTGTCATCTACCGGAAGATAATCTTCAAGGTCTTTATCAGGGAATCGGATATCCTTAATTCCGTATTCTTCAGCATATTGCTGTAATTCACAGTTTCCGTTTCGCTCACAAGTCAAACATTTTTTATCATGGTTTGCAAGCAGCAGTTCAAGAACTGTTTTCCTAATACGTCTTGTTTTTTCCGTATTCAAATGAACTTTTAAGCCGGCTTCAGGAGGCATAGTGCAAGAAGACTGAATTCCTCTTCCTTCAATCTCCACAACGCACATTCTGCAAGCCCCGAAAGAAGTTAAATCCGGTCTGTAACAAAATGTAGGGACATTCATACCGGCTTTTCGTATAACTTCAAGCAAATTTGGTTCATCGCTAAATTCAACCTCTTTGCCATCTATAAATAATGTTTTTTTATCTGTCATAATTAAAATCCTTATTATATTAGTTATTGTACGGGATCACCGGACAATTCACAATCAACTACTCCAATACAATCGCCTTAAACGGACAATTAGTCAAACAAGCTTCACACTTAATACATTTTTCCTGATTAATATGGTGAGGCTGCTTAACAGCACCGTCAATTGCTCCGACCGGACAAGTTCTGGCACACTTAGTACATCCTTTACATAATTCAGGTACGATAACGATTTTCTTCATAGCTGCGCAAACACCTGCCGGACATTTTTTATCTTTAATATGAGCGATATACTCATCTCTGAAATTGCGGAT
>CALUYR010000030.1 GCA_944325045.1 Candidatus Gastranaerophilales bacterium | reverse complement strand
TAACATGTCATCCTGAACTTACTTTTTCTTTAGCACAAAGAAAAAGTAAGCAAAAAGAAAGCGCTACCGGGTGGTTGCCCGAGCAATTATGTCATCCTGAACTTGTTTCAGGATCTAGCCCCCGAAAGATTATACCGTCGCCAGAAAACATAAACAATATACCCTTTGCGTTTCACGCAGCGAAGCGTCATGTAAGAGGGGACTACGTCCCCCGCAAGGCCGCGTTTACCTTGGCTGAGTTTTTTTCGCCATTCTACCTCTCGCCTCGTAGGGTTGCATTTACCCTCGCTGAGGTTCTCATCACGTTAGGCATAATCGGCATTGTAGCAGCAATAACATTGCCGACATTGATAAACAAATACCAAAAAAACGTAGCAACAACAAAACTAAAAAAAATCTACTCTGTATTTATGAACGCCAACCAGAGGGCAGTAGAAGATTTTGGTCCATCCGAATACTGGGATTACCCGATGACTGATGGATCTTATAATCCTATTGGAATAACTATTGATGAGTTTTTTGAAAAGTACTATGCTCCGTATTTGAATGTTTCTGAGGTTAAGAAGAGAGATTTAGTAAACTATAAGGTAACAAATTACAATGGTGTAGATGCGGGTTATTCTGACAATGCTATTGGTAGAGGTAGTATGTTCAGAATGAATGATGGAAGTTGTATTTCGATGTGGGCAAACAATCAATATTTTGTATTTACTGCTGACATAAACTGCGAAGCTCCGCCTAATGTTATAGGGAAAGATGTTTTTGATTTATTCGAACTATACTGGCAAGGCTCCAAAAAACTTGTGGTTTCGAACTTGATTAGTTTTAACAAGTACGGAAGAACCAGAGCGGAAGCGATAGACCATTGTAAATCTTTCACGTTCGTCGGTGGGTCTCCGAGTTTTTGTTTTTCATTATTTGTTCATGATGGCTGGCAGTTTAAAGACGATTATCCGTGGTAAATTTTTGTACATATAATTAAGCCTTATACTTTAGGTATAGGGCTTTTTTAATCTGTTTGTAAAAATTGATTCAAATACTGTTAATATCGTCTTTTATCTGATTTTTTAACTCTTCAATTGATGAGAATTTTTTTTCGTGTCTGATCATTTTAAGAAATTCTACACGTATTTTTTGTCCGTAAATATTTTTGTCAAAGTCTAAAATATGAGTTTCTACCGTACAGTGATTAGCTGTAGATACCGTAGGGCGGATTCCAAAGTTTGTTATTCCTTTGTAACTTTTTCCGTTTATTATAGTGTTTGTTGCATAGACCCCGAACGGCAGCTCAATAAGTTCCGGCGGGTAGAGTAAATTTGCTGTTCTAAAACCAATTTGCCGTCCCAATTGTTCTCCGTATTCAACATTACCTTCTATGACAAAATTGTAGCCGAGCATTTTGTTGGCTTCCTCAATATTTCCTTCTGATAGAAGGTTTCTGATTGCTGTGCTGCTAATTATTTCTCCTTTGATTTTTTCCGGTTCGCTCATAAAATATATGTAATTATGCACCGCTGACATTTGCTGCAGAAATTCCGTATCCCCTGATTTCTTACAGCCGAAGTGGTGGTTAAACCCGGTCGATATTGCTATTGGAGAAAAGTTTTTTATAAGAATATCTTCTAAATATTCTCTTGCATTTAATTTATAAATATCATCAAAGCTAAGTTCATAAAGAAAATCAATTCCAAGTTCTTCAATTTTATTTCTGCGTTCATCTCTTGTAAGAATATATTTTGGACAAACATTATAGAAAAAGCAGCAGGGATGATCTTTAAAAGTTATTACAGCAGATTTTTTCCCTTGAATTTTTGCATAATCAACAGCTTTTTTTATTACTTTTCTGTGGCCTCTGTGAACTCCGTCAAAGTAGCCAAGCGCGAGCGACAAGTCAGGATTTTCATTAATTTTAGAATAAATTTTCATAAGATTATTATATTGCAAAAATTCGCATCTGCATATTGTTTTATATTAAAATCATTTGTGATATAATACTTTCAGATAGAAGGAGTTAATTAAATGAGAATTGCAATTGGTTCAGATCATGGCGGATATGAATATAAACAGGAAATTCTCAATTATCTGAATGTCGGCGGGTATGATGTAAAAGATTTCGGAACATATTCAAAAGAGTCGTGTGACTATCCGGTTATAGCAAAGTCTGTTGCAAAATCAGTTGCTGCCGGAGAATCTGATCGCGGAATCCTTATTTGCGGAACGGGAATTGGTATGTCAATTGCTGCAAATAAAATTAAAGGTATCAGGGCTGCGTTGTGTTCAGATACGTTTTCGGCTCGTGCTACAAGAGAACATAATAATTCCAATGTACTTTGTTTGGGGCAAAGGGCAATAGGTGATAAACTTGCTCTCGATATAGTAGACGTTTGGTTGAAAACCGAATTCTCCGGGGAAGCTCGTCATCAAAGACGTATTGATATGATAGAAGAATAGTTCTGTTAAGTTAAATGTTTGAAGATTATATAACATCTGTTATACAGAATAAAAATGTTATAATGTTTATTACTGCGCTGCTTTTTATGGCCGGCATTCTTGCGTATTTCAACAACTGCGCAATCTTAACCGCTGCAGTAATAACTTGTATTCTTTTTCTCGCAGGTGTGAAAAAATACATTCCGTATAAATATCTTTTGTTATTCGCATTGGTGTTTTATTTCGGATTTTTTAATGCAGGCTTAAGAATTAAAGACAGTGATATTCTTACAACACTTGCGCCGGCAGAAGGTGTTATAACCGGAAGAATAATTTCTATTCCTAACGGAAATACTCCTGATAAACAGAGTTTTTTCTTTCAGGCTCGCAAATTTAATGACCAGGAAGTTAATGCCAAAACATTAGTATACTTGACAGATTCTTCCGGAGATTTTTCGGATCTTAATATAGGAAACACATACAAGATACATGGCAAGCTGCGAATGCCTTTTAAAGCAAGTAATCCGTCCCAGTTTGATTACGGGAAATATTTAAGGAATTATAAAACATATACTGTATTTTACGCTGATAAAACCGAATGTGCTGCTGTTAAAGAGGCCTTGAGCGCAAAGTGGAAATTTATGCAGTATTTGAATAATGTCAGAAACCGTATTATTCAAACACATTCTAAATTTTTAAAGAGTCCGGCGATAGAAATTCTTGGCGGAATTGTGTTCGGAGATGACGCTGTTGCACCTCCTGACTATATAAAAGATACTTTTCGCGATTCAGGTCTTTTACATATACTGGCTGCTTCCGGCATGAATGTGGCTTTTATTTACGGTTTTTGGTATTTTATCCTGAGAAGATTTCGAGTTCCGATGAAATTTATCATTATTTCAGGAATTGTCGTAATTATTCTTTATACATTAATGACAGGGCTGGGGCCTTCTGTTATAAGGGCTGCATTAATGTTGATTTTCGTGCTCGGCGGAAAGCTTATGGATCGGGATTCACATAGTATTTCACTGCTTTCATTTGTAGCGGCGCTAATGCTTTTATATAACCCGGCATTTATTAATGATGTTGGATTTCAGCTTTCGTTTATAGTAACTTTCGGACTTTTAACTACTGCAAATGCGGTTCTGGCATCTCTTCGCAGTTCTAAGATCCCTGACTGGCTCAGTGCTGAATTATTAGTTCCGGTCGTTGCTCAAATCTGGGTTACGCCGTTGCAAATGTTCTATTTTAATACTATAAGCACTTATTCGGTTCTTGCAAACATTTCAATAATGCCGTTTTTAAGTGTTATAAGCTTTGCGGGATTTGTAAGTTCAGTTTTGGCACTTATCCGTCCGATTGCAGATTGGATCTGTATGATTAGTGACTTTATTCTTGCATATTTTTTGAAGATACTAGTTGCTATTTCGAACTTTTTTGCAGGCTTGCCTCATTCTGTAATTCAAACAACTCATCCTTCAGTTCTTCAGGTGTTAAGTTATTATATTATGATTCTGCTTATTACTTATATGTTTGCAGCCGGTATAACCAAAAGGCTTGCGGCTGCTGTGTGCTGTATCATTTTGGGGCTTTTTCTCTCTACAATAAACTTGCCGGATAACAAACTTGAGATAATTGCTTTTGATGTACAAAATGCAGACGCTTTCCTTGTAAAAACTCCAATGAATAAGTATTTTATGGTTGACACAGGGAAATCAGGCTATAACGGCGGTAAGGCTCAGGCAAATTATATTATATTGAAATACCTTAAAGACCGAGGGATTAAAAATATTGAAGGCCTTATTATAACCCACTTTGATAACGATCATTCCGGCGGGGCTGTGGATGTAATGAAGAATATTAATGTTAAACATGTATATATAAATTCGTTTGATAATAAGTCTTTAACCTCAAAAAATATTTATAAAACAATTGTGGAAAAAGATCTTGATGCAATAGTTGTTGAAAATTCCGATATAATTTATTCTGAAAACAATTTTTATCTAAAACTATTGAGGCCTTACGGAAAATCAGATAACGAAAATTCTATAATAACATTGTTATCTTACAATAAGTTTCAAACCCTTTTTATGGGTGATGCAGGAATAGAGGCTTATAATTACGTGAAAAAAATGCTTCCGGGCGGGAACATTGAAGTTTTAAAAGTCGGGCACCACGGCGCAAAAGGTGTTGTTGACAGTAAAATGCTTGCGGCACTTAAAAATAGTGTTTCTTTAATTTCAACAGGAACAAATTACTTCGGGCATCCTAATAAGGTTACACTTGATACTTTGCGAAACACTGATATATACAGAACCGACCGAAACAATTCAATAAAAATTGTCTCAGACGGTTATGAATATAAACTTCTTACGTTTGATAATATCAGAAACAAATATCAACTGTTTAAGACTTATGCCGCGGAATAATCTTTTTTGTGGCCGGGGATGTTTATTAAGAAGGTGTATAGCCTAGCTTAATAGCTTTTTGGTAAGCTTCTTCCGCTTCTTTGATTTTTCCGAGATTACTAAGTGCCAGGCTTTTATAGTAATATGCTCCGCCGCATTTTCTATCAAGAAATATCGCCTTGTTTGCATACAAAAGCGCATTGACATTTGCCCGGGTATTCAGTGAAATACAAGCGATTCCCAGGTAATTGTATACATCTGTCGGATCGAGTTCTATTGCTTTGCTGTAGCCGTCCATTGCTTCTTCAAATTTTCCGCTTTCCTGAAGTGCCCAGGCTTTTCTGTAGTGGGCGTATGCGTAATCTTTATCAATTAATATAGCTTTGTTTGCGTATAACATTGATTGCTTGATATCGCCGAGTTTTGAATATATGTATGAAATATTGACATAAGCATCAATATATCTGTCGTTATAGTCAATGCATTGTTTATAAAATCTGATTGCTTCTTCAAATTTTCCCATCTCCTGGAATGCCCAGGCTTTTCTAAAATATGAATAACAGTCCTCTTTGTTCAATAGTATTGCACGGTTTGCGTATTCTATTGATTTTTCGTAATCCTTAAGCATTGAATAACAGTAGGAGATCCATTGAAAAGAATCAACGTCGGTTTTATCATAGTCCAGAGATTTTAAAAAGCATGTAATTGCCATATCATACTCTTTCATATCAGTTAAAATACGGCCTTTTCTGTAGTGGTTATAAGAGGAAAATTCGTTATGTCTGATGGCTTTTTCTACATATTCAAAAGCTTTTTCGTTATTTTCCTGCTGCGAATAGCAGTATGAGATGCTTGTGTAAATACTTGCTTCATCAGGATCAATTTCAAGCATTTTTTCGTAGGCATCAATTGCACAGTCGTATTCTTCAATTGTTTCAAAATATGTTGCCGTTACATAATAAAGCGCGTAAGTCGGTTCGAAATGTTTAAATGCAAAATTAAGATAATGCCTGCATTTTTCCGGCTCAGGGCTGTTAAGATAGTTATAAATAAGCATTATAATTGCTTCAAGCTTGTTTTCATTTGATTTTGCAAGTTTATACTGTTTATTAATATATTTCGCGGCTTCATCGTAGCGGCCTTTTGATTTCAGGCATTCTGCTTTAATTTCTAAAATCTTGTTGCAGCTTCCTTCTGTTAAACATATATCAGCGTATTTTTCAGCATTGTCAAAATCCTCAATTTGCTTGTAGTTTTCCGCAAGCATTGAGCTTATTCCGTATGTGTTTCTTGTACCTGCTTTTAATGCTTTGGTTAGATACGAAATGCATTTTTGGGGATCTTTCTGGCTGTATAAAAATCCAAGATGATACGAATATTCTTCTGTATGATCATAGTTTTGTTCCAAAATTTTAAAAAGTTTTTCAGCTTTTTCTTCCTGAGAGCAATATTCATATAAAATTATTAAAAACGAATAAATAAACGGATCGTAGCTGCAAAACTTTTCCGCAATAATTGTATTTTTCAGGGTGTCTTTTTTCTTGCCGAGTCTTGCGTAAGCAAATGCAAGCCGTACATACCCGTACGCATAAGACTTGTCTGTTTTTACCGCAAGTTTTGCATACTTTAGCGCAAGTTCATCTTTCCCGGCAAAAATATACGCTTTTGAAAGATATGCATATTTTTCGGCGGTCATATTTTTGCGCTGAAGATCTTTCGTTAAATCTTCCAAAACCGCTTCTGCATTTATTTCGTTTATAAATATTTTTGCGTCTTTATACTTTGTATGAATATTATCGTACACAATAACCTCTGTTTTTTACTTTTATTATGTCGGTCATATTTAAAAGAAACTTTGGGAAAATCTGAAAAAATTTACAAAAATTATTAATTTGAAAAATTGAATTTTAAGTATATAATAATATAAGTCGGGGGATTAGCCCCGGTATTGAGATTGTTGTAAAACATGCGGAGCTTCCGCGGGGATAGTAAAATTCGGATTATGAGAAAATATATAGTAATTTTATTGATGTTTGTTGCATTTGCCTTAAGTTTTACCCAGAAGGTCTTTGCAGAAGGTGTTTTCAGAATCACTTCCGCAAATTATGACACATCTAATGCAATAATTTCGCTTACTTCATCTAATATTACGGATTTACCGGATATTAAAGATATAAAAGTTATAAAGCTATCTAATCCTACAAGGGCATATTTTGACCTGCCGTCTTCCGCATTGGGCGGTCAGAAAAAAAACTGGCAGTTTAATTCTGAAGGTATAAAACAGGTTCGTATATCTCAGTTTTCCACTGATCCTGATATTGTGCGTGTTGTTATTTATTATGATGATGACTTTGATATTTCCAATATGCAGTTTTATAAAGTCCAAAACAGTATCATTATAAAGTTTAAAAATAATATTGCACAAAATCCTTTTATGCAGAACACATATAGGGATGATCATGCTTCATCCAGCGATTTTTATGAATATATGACGGTTTCTACATCTGCCCCTTCGGGGAACGATGCGCTTGCAGAAATTAATAATGCCTTTAACAGCACTGTAGCTTCGTTGCAAAAACAGGAATTAAGGCTTAATACAAAGTATTACGCTGATCGTGTTGTGGCTAAAAACGGTTCGGTATTCCTTGGAGGGATCGGTTCTGTCGGCATTGAAAAGCCAATGGTTTTGTCTAACCCGATGAGAATAGTTTTTGATATTCCGAATGCACTTGTTAACTATGATATAAGAAATAAAGAATATAGTCTTGGCGGTGCTGATAAGTTTAAAATCGGCCAGTTCTCCGTTAATAAAGCCAGAATAGTTATTACAACTCCTGATGTTACAAAGTATATCCCGATATATTCCAGGGACAATCAGTCTATTATGTTCGCTAATATAGATAAAATTAATACCTTGGAAATGCCGCCTTTAGATGTTGTTATTTCAGGATTTTCAAACTATAAAATAGATGAACAGTCAAGTGCAATGACTTTAAATTTTGACAAACCTCTTCTGCACGGCTTTGACAGAACCAATTCCGAGGTTATTGCATATCTCTTCAATGTAACAAGCTATGATGAAGAATTGTTCAAAAAAACTTTTGCAAATACTCCGTTTTCAAAAGCTGTTATTGAAAACGGCAAACGCGGTTTGGTTTTAAGAATACCTATTACTCATGACAGTTTGGTTACAGCGTTTACAGGTGCGGACGGAAAATCTTTGAAAATTCAAATTAAAGCTCCAAAGGCAGAGGCGCCTGCTGTTTTAAATCCGCCTTCAACGACTTCGCCTAATGCTACTACTGTTTCAAAACCCGGCCAGCGCAAGGTTGTTATAGATGCCGGTCATGGCGGATCGGACGTCGGCGCTACGAGAAACGGTGTTTATGAAAAATATATTACTCTTGATGTTGCAAAGCGTGTTGAAAAATTGCTTAAAGCCCAAGGCTACAGTGTAAAAATGACGAGAACTGATGATTCTTTTGTTTCACTTTCAGACAGGGTTACTTGTAGTGAAAGCTACGAGCCTGATATATTCGTCAGTATTCATGTAAATTCCAGCACAAGAGATGAAATACGTGGTGTCGAAACTCATTATTACCACCAGGAAAGCATGCCGCTTGCACAAACAGTGCACGCTTCTCTTGCAAGTTCGGTCGATTCTCCTAACAGAGGTCTGTTCAAGTCTAAATTTTATGTAATTAATCATACAACCGATCCGGCTATTCTTGTTGAAATAGGTTTTATTTCAAATACATCCGAAAGAGGCCAGCTTGTCGGAGACAGCAGAAAGCAGGCTACTGCAAAAGCTATTGTGGAGGGTATTAACAATTATTTCCAAAATAAATAAAAATGCTCCAATAGGTTTTTTCGATTCTGGCGTCGGCGGACTTACTGTTTATTCGGAATTCCGAAAACTGCTGCCAAGTGAAAATTGTATTTATTTTGGCGATACACAAAATATGCCTTATGGCGAAAAATCAAAAGAGCAATTAATTGAATATTCCAAAAAAGCTTTTGATTTTTTTGTGTCACAAAATGCCAAAGCTGTTGTTATGGCTTGTAATACTACTTCAGCAACCGTTTATGATGTTTTAAAGGATTCGTATCCTTTCAGACTTTATCCGGTTATCCAGTCTGTTGCAGAAATTATTGCAATGCTTCCTTATAAGACTATAGGAGTTTTTGCAACTCCTGCTACAATTAATTCAAGAGCTTATTCAAAAAGCATTAATTCTGTTAACAGGGATATCAAAGTTATTGAAATAGCCTGCCCGAGCTGGGTTAAAATCGTGGAAAACAATCTGGAAACAACTACTGAGGCCTTAGGAGAAATTAAATTAAAGCTTGATCAAATGCTTTCCTATAACCCCGAAGCAATTGTTCTCGGATGTACTCATTATCCATACCTTTTGCCGCAGTTGTCAAAATTTGTTCCTGAAAATTTGTTTATAAATCCCGCTTCTGCCTATGCTGATTATATCAGGAGGGATTTAATTTCTTTAGATCTTCTTTCTGAACAAAAAAACAACGGTAGTGAAATTTTCTACGTAAGTTCGTCTCCTGAAAAATTCAAGAAGGCATCTCAAATGTTTTATAGAATGGATGCTGTTCCTGAAATTCTATGTTTGTAAGATGTTTCCAAGTGAGTTTATAATAGCGTGTTTATCAATGACGAGGAAGTTTGTAATCCTTTGAATTTACAATTAAATGTAAACTTTTTTTACATATCTAACAAAAAAACTATTTTACGTATATTATTGTTATATGTAAAAGTATGGGGTAATTTATATGAAAATTTCTGCAATTAACAATTTTTCGCGGCCAGCATTTCAGGGCGACAGATCCGGAAAGAAAAATGCTGTAAAAAATGCAGCAGGAGCTGCTGTAATTGCTATAGCTGCCGCTGTCCCGGCTCAGGAGGCCAAGTCACAGTATTACATACCTCCGGCACCGCCGATCTATTACTATAATCCTACTCCAGTAATGCGTGTCCCTAAATGCTTTGTATATGGAGATATTAATAATGAGGACTACGAAAAATCAATGTCAGATGTTTTTTCCGAAATAGACGGAGAGATTAGGGAAAACGGGCAGATCTCTGTTAATGAAGTCGTAAGGCTTGAAGAAAACAATTGGAATTCTACAAAGTTAACCCCTATGAGCCGCAGTCAGAAAAACAGTATTGCAAACCTGGTCAAAAGTTTGTCCAGAAAGTATAACGAATACGGTTCGAATCCTAACACTATAAATTACAGCGAGTACAAAGAAATAATGTCTGATTATATGGAATCTAAAAATATTTCCGATTTTGTGAACTTGTTGAGAATATTCTCTTATCCTCATTACTATCATCCGCATCGTTATCATCACCCGGTGCCTCCGCCTCCGCTTCATCCTCACAGACCGCCTCACCGTAGACACTGGTAAATATGAATAATTCTTCCTGAATATTTTACAATGCTTTCGGGCAATGAAAAATTTATCATTATACCGTAAGCTATAGTAAGCATGGTTATTGCTAAATTGAAAGGAAGGAAGTTATGAAAAAATATGTTATAATACTTGGGGCGCTGATTGTTTGTGCGCCGGCTCAGGCTGCTTGTAAAATCACGGGATTTTGCGCTCCGCCTAATTCTGTTTTAGCTGAACCGAAACTTCAGGACAAGTATCTGCCCAATAAACTTAATCAGCTTCAAAAACCGGATTCATTTTTGCCGCAGTATCGTCAGCCTTATTACGATATGCTGATAAATACAGAGGATGAATATTCCGAGCAAAATCTTCAAACAGAATCGCCTCAATCATCTTATAATTCTAATTGCCAGTTTGGAGTTTGTTTACCCGGATCCGGCGCCGAAGAGGAAGTCCTGCCTTAAACTTACAACAAGTTACTCAATTGTATAAACTTTCCTATAGTACATGAAGGTTCCGCAAATTGTAAGTATGATGTTCGGCATCCAGGCTGCTAAAAATGGTGCCAGAGTGCCTGCTTCTCCAAATGAAATGGACAATGCCCGAATTAAATAATACGCAAAAATAATCAGGATTGAAAATAAAAATCCTCTGTTATACCGGACTCTCGGCGGAGTTATTGCAAGCGGAACCCCTATTAAAACAAGTGCAATAGTTGTAATAGGCAGTGCTAATTTATCATACAATTCTATCACAACTGTGTGTCTTTGTTCTTCATCAAGTGTATGTAAATTTGTGGCAATAAATTTTAATAGTTTTGAAAAATTCATTTCTTTTGCAAGATTTTTGTTAAGTTGTTTGGACATATCAAGCCCGAACTTAACTGTTGAATCGTCAAATAGCGTGGTATTAAGAACTTTACCTTCTTGACCTACAGTGTAAACAGCACCTTTTTGAAAATCCCAGCCGGAAGGTGTTGTTTTTCCTTCTTCTGCTTGAAGAACCTGAATGGTACCTTCTTTTGAGGTATCCAAAACTGTTATGTTATATAATGTTTTATCTTCGCAGTTTCCGACGTAAAAAAGTCTTTTAAGTGTTCCGTTCTGGTTCAACTCTTTAAAAACAAAATTTTCTTTGCCGTCAGGAACATTTTTTTGACTTAAAGACCAGAGTGCGAGATCTTTTGAATACTTAGTTGCAACAGGTACGATAGTTTCGTTTATTACAAAGCTGCAAATGCACATTATTACAGAAAATATAAAAATCGGTTTAGCAATACGGTTAAGCCCGATTCCGCATGCTCGAAGAACTGTGATTTCAGAATCAAGGCTTAATTTGTTCAGAGTCATTACTGTAGAAAGCAGAACTCCCATTGGAATTGTCATTACGATTACTGATGGAAGGTTTAAGATTATCATCAGCAGCGCAACTTTAAACGGAATCCCAAACAAAGAAATCTGCTTAATCAGCGTTATAAACGTATCTGATGCAAAAATAATTGATGTGAAAACAAAAACACCCATTAAAAACATTTCTACAATCTGTTTTAAAATATATTTATCCAGAATGCTAATGTTTTTAAGTTTTTTCGCAATTTTTCTTCTTACAGCCATATAAAAATTATATGCTAAACAAAAGTTTTAATCAATTATTTTATAGTTTTTGTAGAATATGTTCCGTCATAATTTCTTGAGGAAATGACAATTCCCCCATCCGGCGTTTTATTCATAGACTTTAAAACAATTCCTTGGGAGCCGTAAACATTATATGAAGATACATAATATTCTTTAGGGTAGTTGGCTTTAGGGCGCAAATCCATTTCGATAGTTTTTCTTTGTTTACTGTTAATATCAAGTATTCGTTTAACTCCAGTTGGGGTATTTTTTTCTAACACGGTATGTTTAATTAATCGTTGGGGTTTAAATTCAATTCTCATAATAATTTTCCTTTACTAGTGTACATAATACACTATAACATTAAATTTTTTTTTGTAAAGCATCAAGGCAGTATGCCCCCCTTGCAAAAATAAAAAAATGGTTTATAATGGAGGAAAAAGGAGGTAGATACATGGGAAAGTCAAGTATAGCAAGGCATACGGGGGGGGG
>CALUYR010000029.1 GCA_944325045.1 Candidatus Gastranaerophilales bacterium | reverse complement strand
CCCCGTATGCGTTGCTATTATTGGTTTTCCCATGTTTTTACCTCCTTTTTTCTCCATTATACATTACTTTTTTCAAATTTCAAGGGGTGGCTATACTTATTTACTAAACTGTTTCTACTGAATCCCAAACAGTCTAACGTTATATAAGCGGAGCCTGCGTACCCTCTCACTAAAAAATACGACCGGCAGATTTAACCGGTCGTTTACTATAATAAAGCTCTCTTTCTTTTAATTTTACCTTATAAGGTTCAGACAACTATATGCATTATTTAACCACTGCAAATGTTGTCTTAATTCCGGCATCAGAAGAAATTTCTCTTGCCGCAGTAATCGCCATAGCCCGGCGTTTTCTCGCTCCTCTTAATATAAATTCCACACTGTCGCATTTATTTGACGATGGGGATATAATCTTTTTCAACATTTATTCACACTCCTTAGGTTTCTGATTACAAATAGGTAATCGGAAAGAAGCATGCAAAACTTTAAGTATTTAGACAAATTTTAACAAATGTTAACACCAACCATGCCGGCTATAAATCCCGCACAATACTTCTATACATCAGCAACCGGAGGCACATCAATTCTTTTTAAGCGTTGTTCAATTCTTCTGTACCATTTCAAATGCTGTTTAAAAAGGATTTTATAATCTTCAATTTCCCCGCTTGCAATTTGCGAAAACTGGCGGTCACAAACATCAGCCATCTCCCGCTCCAAAATATGAGTTATCTCTTTACGGTCAAGAGAAGAAATATTTTCCGCAGTAAACGAAATTTTTCTGCCAAACTCAACGAGAACTTCCGGCCTGTTATCCCTTAAGAAGCAGTATTCAATTGAAATAGGCACCAAATTAACTTTTCCGTATCTTTTTACGGAATTTTGCGCAATATAAGCGAGCCCGGTTTGAAATTCGATAGGCCTGTAATGAGGCGGTCTTATAATACCTTGCGGGAAAATACACAAAATATTTTTCAAATCACCAACAACATCGACAGAATATTTAAGCGATTTCATAGCAGACTGCGGAGATTTTTTACAGACAGAATACCCGCCGCCGCGGCGTAATAACGGGAATCTGTTAAGTTCTTCAATCATTAAACGAATTTCTTTATGAAAAATTCTGTGAGTAATATTATAAAAGACAATACCGTCCCACCAGTTGCAGTGCGGAGCGTAAAGGATTGTAGGAACACCTTTTTCAATAACATTTTCCGCGCCTTTATAACGAAAAGCATAGAATCTGTTTTGAAGCATGTTAAAAAAGAACAAACTGGCAATTGTAAGCCAAAATTTGTTTGTCTTAGCGGGTTTAAATTTCTCCTCTCTGTTCCTCAACTTTGTTGGCGGGATGTCAGAATATAACTTTTCTTCTACACTCATAAATCAATTGTACACCATAATTTTGAATAGGGAAGTAAGAAACACGCAATTGTAAGAAATCTTAACTTCCCTTTTAATTATCGTACATCAACAATATTTATATGCAAGCGTAACATATCTAATATTTTTGAAAATTCATCATCAGAATAATTTTCTTCTGCCGGGGCAGGATTAATCATATCAGGATTTAAAATTTTAGAATTAACAAATTTTTGCAAATAGTAACGCTTAGCTCCGGAGATAGCAAGTCCTATATTGTTTAGATCATCCGGTGTTAAAAGTGATCTCAAAACAGTTGTCCTGAATTCATAATCAACTTTCGAACCCATAATAATATTAATACTCTTGCTAATATTTAAAACATCAGCTTCTGAGTTTGTGACATAAGAATACTTTTCCAAAGGTGCTTTAATATCCATAGCAATATAATCGAGAAGATTTTCACCGATTAACAGCTCAAGCGCATCCGGGAACGTACCGTTTGTATCAAGTTTAACAAGCAGACCTGTTTCATATTTGAGATTTCTGATAAAATCAGCTAAATCACTTTGCAAACAAGGTTCACCGCCGGTAACAACAACGCCGTCCAGAATATCCTTACGACTTTTTAAAAAAACTAAGATCTCATCTTCCGCAATTGAACGATCTTGCGGCGTAGTGCATACAAGCTCAGGGTTATGACAATACGGGCATCTGAAATTACACCCGCGGGTAAAGATAATTGAACTGATCTTTCCCGGATAATCCAATAATGAAGTTTTTTGAAATCCGTATATATTCATTTTCAATCCTTTTGAAACGGCGGCAGTTCCTGCCGCCGAATATGTTATTCTTAAACTTTAAAAGTTTTACGGGATTTAAATTCCATTTTTTTCCCCTTATTCCACTGCTTAACCGGTCTGATATAACCAACAACCCTTGAGTAAACTTCGCATTCCGCGCCGCACTCAGGGCAGGTAAAATGTTCACCTGAAATATAGCCGTGATTAGGACAAGTGCTGAATGTAGGTGAAAATGTAAAATAAGGCAGTTTATAATTATCACAAATTTTCTTTACCAGGTTTTTAATTGTTTCTCTATCAGAAACTCTTTCTCCTGCGAAAATATGAACGACCGTACCTCCTGTGTATTTTGTCTGCAATTCGTCCTGATGATCAAGAACTTCAAATATATCATCGGAATAGTTTACCGGAAGCTGGGTGGAATTTGTATAAAACGGATATTTATGTTTTTTATCAAGTCTTGCAAGTCTATATGAAGTTCCTTCTCCCGGAGTTGCCTCCAGATTATAATTATTTCCTGTCTCCTTCTGAAATTCAATTATTTTGGCACGCATGAAATCCATCACTTCCAGCGCAAATTTTTTCCCGTTTTCTGAACCGATACTTTCCTGCAAGAGATTTTCACAAGCCTCATTCATACCAATCAGCCCTATTGTTGAAAAATGATTTTTCCAGTATACCCCAAACCTTGATTTAATATCTCTCAAATAAAATTTTGTGTACGGATATAAGCCCCGGTCTGTTAGATTTTCTAAAAATTGCCGCTTAATCTCAAGGCTTTCTTTAGCAGTGTCCATCTGTTTTTCAAGGCATTTAAAAAATTCATCTCTGTTGCCGGCATTATCAGCTATTTTAGGAATATTAATTGTAACAACGCCCACAGAACCAGTCAGAGGATTTGAACCGAAAAGGCCGCCACCACGGTATTCAAGCTGACGGTTATCTATTCTCAGCCGGCAGCACATTGATCTTGCATCCTCCGGCGACATATCAGAATTAACAAAATTCGAAAAATAAGGGATACCGTATTTGGCCGTCATTTCCCATAACCCGTCAAGATTCTTATTATTCCAGTCGAAATTCTTCGTAATATTATACGTCGGAATAGGAAACGTAAAAACACGCCCTGAACTGTCACCATTCATCATAACTTCAAAAAATGCTTTATTCATCATATCCATTTCAGGCTGAAATTCTTTATAAGTTCCCTCCCGAACTTCTCCGCCGATAATAACGCCCTGCTCCGCATAGTAAGAAGGCACTGTCAAATCCATTGTAATATTTGTAAACGGAGTCTGAAATCCGACACGTGTCGGCACATTCATATTAAAAACAAATTCCTGCAAACACTGTTTTACCTGCTCGTAATTCATATTGTCATATCTGATAAATGGCGCAAGCAAGGTATCAAAATTGGAAAAAGCCTGAGCTCCGGCGGCCTCTCCCTGCATTGTATACATAAAATTAACAACCTGCCCCAACGCTGTCCTGAAATGTTTCGCAGGCGAACTTTCGAGCTTTCCGGCAACGCCCCTGAAGCCTTCTATTAGAAGATCTTTCAAATCCCACCCGACGCAGTACACAGATATCATATTTAAATCGTGAATATGGATATCTCCGTTAATATGAGCGTTTCTGATATGCTCGGGATAAACTTTGTTAAGCCAGTACGTTTTGCTTATTTCAGAAGCAGCATAATTATTAAGCCCCTGAACAGAATAAGACATATTAGAATTTTCATTAACCTTCCAATCAATCTGTCTTAAATAAGCATCCACAAGATTTACGTTGGCCTCGGTAATTTTTGTCTGCACGTCATTATATGCTTCCAACGACACGCTTGAACCAATACCTGCCGGCCGCCACGGGGACAAAATCTCACAAACATTCCCCTTACCTAATGTTTTTTCCATAAATTTATCTCCTTGTCTCGAGGTGTAACCAACCAAAATAAGCATTCCGACTTTTACGGCTGCGGACCAGTGAGGGATTTTCACCCATGCTTTCCTTATTTTAGTAACATTTATTCTATAACTTTACTTATAATTTGTCAATTTAAAAAAATCAATCTGCAGATCGAAATACTATTTTATATTTAAGCTTGAAATATACTCTCTTGTTTTCCGGCGGACATCAGAATCAACCTTAAAAATTTCTTCTATAGACGGATTTTTAATAAGAACATGCTCATCAAGCATTTTTCTCACAATTTCATAGATCATACAAACTTTAATTTTTCTGTCAAGAAATGCGAATACAGCTTCTTCATTAGCAGCATTTAAACAAGCAGTAGCGGTTCCTCCGAGCTTTCCGGCCTTATACGCGAGTTTAATACAAGGAAATTTTTCAAAATCAGGTTTTTCAAAATCCAATCTTGCAATTTCTGCGAAACTGAAACTTTTAGATTTAATTCCCTCAAATCTTTCCGGATAAGTAATAGCATACTGTATAGGGATATGCATACTCGGCAAGCCGATCTGGGCAATAACACTGCCGTCAACATACTCGATTGCAGAATGAACAATACTTTGTGGATGAATAACAACTTCAATATTTTCATAGTCAAAACCGAAAAGATGATGGGCCTCTATAATCTCAAGTCCTTTATTCATCAAAGTTGCACTGTCGACAGTAATCTTTTTTCCCATATTCCAGCGTGGATGATTCAGGGTTTCTTTAACGGTAGCATGTTTTATTTCCTCAGCAGACTTATGCAAAAAGGGCCCGCCGCTTGCCGTAATAATAAGCTTATCAACCTGTGAAATATTTTTTATACATTGGTGTATCGCACAATGTTCACTATCAACCGGAATTATCTTTACATTATTTTCGCGTGCTTTTTTCATAACAATATCGCCTGCCATAACGAGTGTTTCTTTGTTTGCAAGGGCTATATTTATTCCGTTTTCTATTGCTTTAAGCGTTGGTTTAAGTCCGACTTTTCCAGAGCAGGCAACAAGAATTATATCATTTTCCTTATTTGAAGCTATCTCATCCAGGCTGTTGAGAGTCTTAATCCCTTCGACGTTTATTTCTTTGGCGGCATAAATGTATTTTGGCCGGAACTTTTCTGCCTGCAGCTTTAACAGCTCGACATTTGAACCGGCTGCAAGCGCTATGATTTCAAATTTGTCTCTCAATTTATCAATAACTTCCAGCGCCTGGGTTCCGATTGAACCGGTAGAACCGATTATGCTTATTTTTTTTCGATTATTCATAAAATAATTATAACATAAACAATAAATTATAATATCAGAATTTACACGGCAATATCAAAGGCGGCATTCTTAAGAAAGAATGCCGCCTTCAGTTATTTTAGCACTTATGTATTTCTATTTTGCTGCTTGAATTTTGTTAACAGCAAGAACTAATCTTGATTTTTTTCTTGCAGCGGTGTTTTTATGCAAAATACCTTTGCTAACAGCTTTATCACACAACTGATAAGCTTTTGAAACAGCCAGGTTCAAAGCTTCTTTATCATCAGACTTTGCAAGTTCCAAAACATTTTTGATTGCAGTTTTGATAGAAGTTTTGAAAGCGACATTTCTTAATCTTTTTCTTTCAGCTATAAGTACACGTTTTTTTGCAGATTTAATATTTGCCATTTTTTTACCTTTCATAATTTGGGCACTTAATGACGGTGCCGCTACTCGAGGATGTGAGCAATATTAATTTTATCCGGTAAATTTTTTTTTGCAATAGATAACGCCGCAAATATTACATTTTTGCAATCTTTAATTGACTGCAATACCATTTTCACCGAACAGAAAAACTTTCAAAACATTTTCAGTCTGTTTTATTGGTCTGTAAAAATCTTTAACCAGCACATTTTGGGTTTGAATACAGTGAAACCCTTTGCTGTGGAGGTATTCTTCAAATCTTTCGGATGTATTTGTATATTTTTTCTGCTTAAGAAAAATGTAAAAATCAGATTTTTTGCCGGAAATTTCGCTAATAGCAAACGACAAAATTCTGTCATAGGAAACTTCGTATCCGCTGCTTGTTGAAATATCAATGATAAAGTTTGTATTATCGCTTGTTGTAATTGACAAGTATGCAATTATTCTTTTATGAGTTGTTTCCTCCAAAACATAGCGGTTCTTATAAAAATTTGTTATCCCTTCGAAAAACGGTTCTCTAAATTCGGTTTTAATCCTTAAAAGCGCCGGTTTATAAAGGCTTGTAAGCTCGCTGTTATATAGATCACTCACCCTTTTGGCGTCAGAGTTCTGACAAACCCTGAAATCGGCCGGCGGGTACTGTTTGTAGTCAAAGTTTTCAACTTTCCACAAATTCTCGCACGAACAGTGCCGGAAACCGCATTCATTCATAAAAAGTTTGAAAAGTTCGTCATGAGAGTTATCAATTGTTACTGAAAACGATATAGCCCCCATTGCGCCATAACGGGCTATCACAAATTCTACAAGCTGTTTACCGACGTCATATAAATTATTTACAAAAATCAACCTTGTAATTACAATTTTATAAGGATTTCCCATAGTAGGAAGAACGGTTATCATTCCGAGAATATTATCTTTCTCCAGCATAATATACGATTCAGGCAGAAACTTATATTTCAGAGGAAAGTAAAAATGCAAAGTGCGGACGGCTTCATTTCTGAGTTCTTTGGTAAAACGATCACTGTCATCACTTCCCAAAAACTCAGCCATCTTTTTTATCTTTGGAATATCAAAACAGGTTAGCCGCTTAATCCTCGTCATATCTTTATTATATAACTTTTAGCCGTATTCCGCAAGTGGGATCACAGAATAATTTTTGTTACATTATATTATTTTTATGATAAAATTTTTGCGGAGATGATTTTTTATGAAAACAGCAGTAATTGAAAAAGGGAAAATCGTATTAAAAGAAACTCCAAATATCAGCTTAGACGGCCGTGACGGAGCTATTGTAAGAGTATTAGGCTGCGGTTTATGCGGGTCTGACATAGTTAAGCTGAAAGAAAAAATTTCGCCTGACGGAACTGTCTTAGGCCACGAAATCACAGCTGAAATCGTTGAGATAAATTCCAAAACAACCTTCAAACCAGGCGACAGAATAATAACTTCCCACCACATTCCATGCGGAAAATGCAGGTATTGTAAAAACGGAAATGTTTCGATGTGCACTCATTTTAAGGGAACGAACATCAGACCCGGAGGATTTAGCGAATTGGTTTATGTTTCGGAGGAACACCTTGAAAATGTTGCTTACCTTATTCCTGACAATTTAACAGAAACAGAAGCCTCATTTTATGAACCGCTGGCTTGCTGCGTAAGGGCTGTTAAAAGAGCTAATTTGCCCAAAGAATCTACTGTTCTCGTAATCGGGCTTGGATCTATTGGAATTCTTATGGCTCAAGCCCTGCATGCGTTCGGAATGGATGTTATCGGCTGTGACTTAATTCCTGAAAGAACTGACTTTTTAAAAAGCTTCGGGATCCAAGCCTTTAACGTAAAAGATCTGCCTGAAAGACTTGAAGCTGACGCAATCTTTATGACGTCAGGCGCCGATAAAGCGATTGATACAGCGCTTAAATCAGTCAGGAACGGCGGTACAATTCTTGTATTTGCAAGTACTCCGCTAAATTCCGGTTACCCTAATAACGAAATTTACTATAGAGAATTGACTGTTTTGGGAAGCTACTCACCTTCTCCGCAAGACTTGAAAGAATCTCTTGAGCTCCTTAAAGCCGGGAAAGTTTCAGTGAAAAATATCTCAACACCTTATGACTTTGCGGATATACAAAAGGCTTTTGATGACACCATTGCCAACAGAATTATGAAAGCTTATATTATCATAAACAAAAAAGAACAAAAGGATAAATAATGAAAGCAATTCAATATTACGGCCCCGGGAATATAAAACTTGAAAATGTTATGGTTAAACCGCCTGAGGAAGGAGAGGTTGTTGTAAAAATAATGTCTGCACTAACTTGCGGCACAGACGTAAAAACATTCCGCCGCGGTCATCCGGTTCTCATAAAAAATATCCCCTCAGGTTTTGGCCACGAATTTGCCGGAATTGTTGAACGCGTAGGAAAAGGGGTTGACAATGTAAAAGTAGGAGACAGGGTTGTTGCGGCTAATTCCGCCCCTTGCGGCAAATGTTTTTATTGCAGAAAAGGTGAATACAATCTATGTGAAAACCTTGACCTGCTTAACGGCGCTTATGCCGAATATATAACAGTTCCTGCAAGAATAGTCAAAAAAAATATGCTTATAATCCCTAATTCCTTAAGTTTTGACAAAGCAGCTTTTTGCGAACCGCTTGCAAACGTTGTTCACGGTGTTGAAAAAACCGACATAAAAGAAGGCGATACCGTCGGAATAATCGGAATAGGTCCTATCGGACTGATGTTTGCAAGGCTTGCCAAACTCAAAGGAGCTAAAGTCATAGCTGCAGGAAGAAATCCGATAAAACTTAAACTGGCAGAAGAGTTTTCACACGCTGATGAAATTGTTGATCTGACAAAATATCCCAATCCTGAAAAAATCTTTAAAAGCTTCACTGAAGAAGCCAAAGGGCTTGATATAGCAGTAGAATGCGTAGGTTTGCCCGAAATTTGGGAAAGAATTTTCTCCTGCGTCAGACCGGGCGGAACAGTTCACTTTTTCGGCGGCTGCAAGTCGGGTTCTACTGTAACCTTTGACACTACAAAAATGCACTACGGAAACATTAAATTAATGAGCGTATTTCACCATACGCCGAAGTATTTCCGCATGGCGCTTGATTATATTGCCTCGGGTGATGTTGAAGTTGATAAACTGATTACAGGCACAATCGGGCTCGATAAAATTGAATGGGCAATGCAGCAACACATTGACGGTAAAGCTATAAAATTTTTAGTTAAACCTTGGGAAAAATAAACAACCAGATTTCTTATCAGTGAAGAAGCTGCCGGAAGCTTTTCTTCAAGTTTTTAAACAGTTCAGAGGGGGCTGTTTCCAAGAGCCCCGCAAACAGTAATAACAGAGGAACAATTGCTGAATTTCTCATAATGCTCGCACTGACACTTTTGGAATATCAAACTTCCGGGCCAAAACACTTTGTGATTTACCTTGCTTTTCTCTTTTTCTTTAATATAGAAACCGGCACAATATTAACTAAAAATGAAAAGGCGGTTGGAATAACCGCCTAAATAACCAGATCTTACACTATATAAGTGTTCAGAAAGGAAGTCTTTAATCTGTTCTATTCACCCAGATTAAGGTGAGAGAATTGTACAATTTTATTTTTACCGCGTTTTTTAGCATTATATAACGCGTGTTCAGCATAACGGATAATAGTGTTAACATCTTCTTCAACATTCTCCAGGCAAGGGTAAGTCGATATGCCGCCTGAAATTGTAATCGGATGTCTTTCCTCTTCCCCGGCCGGAATAAACTCCATTTTTTCGATATCTCTTCTGAAACGTTCAGCAAAAAGATATGCATTGTCCTCTGAAGTATTCGGAAGAATTAAGAGGAATTCTTCATCTCCGTAACGGGTAAGAATATCTTCTTTTCTGATAAGCTGTTTCAACTTATCAGCAATAGAACGCAGAAGAACATCTCCCCAGTCATAGCCGTAAATATCGTTGACTACTTTAAAGAAGTCTAAATCAAACAGCAGACACGAAAGCTTTGTTCCGTAACGTCTTGCACGGGAAATCTCCTGCTCAAGCCTTTCGTGAAGATATTTTCTGTTATGAAGCCCGGTAAGCTCATCAGTTGTCGAAACCTCTGTAAGCTTGTCTTTAAGCTCCTTAACTTTTAAAAGTGATTTTGCACGAACAGCAAGTTCGTCATTATCAACAGGTGTCTTAATATAATCATAAGTAAGCGCGCGTACAACAGTTCCCTTAAACGGCTCACCAATGAATAAAACAGGTGATTTAAATTTTGTTACCATCAGAACATCCTTAATATTCGGAACATCTTCGATAACAATCAATCCGGCATTAAGCATTTCGTAATCACGCAGCTTATCCGCATCTTCAATCCTGACATTTGTATCGTCTATTGCGGCCAGAACATCGGCTAAATCTGAACTGTTTTTTGTTGTATAAACTATAATATTTTTCATTTAACAGACCTTCTCACTCTCTATATGTTGAAGTTTATCATATTTAATATATTGAATGCAATTTGTAACGATATGTTACACAGATTTACCGGATATTTGTTACAAAAAGTTAATATTATGTTCAAAATTTTAAAGTTTTAGGAGTAAAAGTTCGTAATAACGAATAAGAGTTACGACGGAAGAAAGGACGGAACCGAAACCTATGGGCATGGCTGCAACACAAGCGAGACTTTTGAGCTTAACAGCTCGTTTGACCGACAATGAAAATTCAGGTCAGGCCATTTCTTATTCGAAAATACGTCTTGCAGATCAGACAGAACAGGTTAACACGGATTATCTCAATGCGCTGAAAGCAACAAAACTGACAGTATTAACAGGTTTCAGCGGATCAGAAGAAATTTATACCGATATTTCTTACGGACTAATGACCGGATACAATACTGTTGCCTGCGGGCTGCAATATATAGTCACAGACAAAAAAGGTAAAATTCTGGTAACACAGGAGCAGGCAAAGGCATTTGAAGCAGGAAACGGTGATTTTAACACATTCTTATACAAATTAGGCTACTCACAGTCTGATATTAATATCAAAAACACAAGCACTACAGCTACAGACAGTGAAAAAGCCGAAGCTTACCAGAAAATTCATGAAGCTTGGGATAAATACTTAACATCCGTAGGACTTCATATAGGAGAGGACGAAGAACACGGACTTGATTTTGGTTACACTTCATTCAGTACAACACCTTATGACGGCTACCCTACATATACTTTGACAGATCTTGAAACTGGTGAAAAACAAACTAAAGCACTTAATTATGAGGGAACAACCCAGGAGCAGCGTGAACTGTATGATTATGCAGCCGCATTAACCGAAGCTTATTACGGAACTTCCGACTCATCAGCAGTACTTAAAACAGCTGCAGAAGCGGATAATACAGGTTATATAAATTATCTTAAAAATATATTCCAGAAAATGGCCTCAGCAGGGTATTACACCGAAGATGACGAAGGCGAAACATTAAAAGACAATGCCTGGTTTGAAAATGAATTGCGTGACGGCAACTTGCAGCTTGAATATTATTCTGCGGTTGAAAGAAAGTTCGTCTCAACCTCAATCGACTCTGATCAGTCTATTCAGGAAGTTACAGACGAAAGAGCCATCGCCATTGCTGAACAGGAATATGAAAACAAAATTGCAGATCTTGAAGCAAAGGACAATAAATATGATCTTGAATTGAAAAAACTTGATACCGAACATAACGCTTTACAAACAGAATATGAATCTATTAAAGGTTTAGTTGACAAAAATATTGAAAAATCATTTAACTGTTTTTCATAATTTTGAATGTGTAAAAATTATTGACAATATTTTATTTGATTCCTATTCCTTTTATTTCCTTATTTTACAAAAAATTCGTAACTTTTCCCCTGCCGCTTAAAACTAAGCGGTTTTTCTTTACTTAACATAATACCGGCCGTTCAGATAATTCTTTTGTGTTATGATAAGGTAGATAAATAAGGAGAAATTTTATGAAAGCTGTAGTATTTGATGAAGGTTTAAAACTGGACAAAAATTACCCGAAACCGGTTACTCAAAAAGGAGAAGCCCTTATAAGAGTAACATTGGCCGGAATTTGTAATACTGATTACGAAATAACAAAAGGCTACATGGGCTATGTAGGGATTTTGGGACATGAAGCTGTCGGGGTTGTCGAAGAAATAAACGATACCGATCAATCACTTCTTGGTAAAAGAGTTGTATCAGAGATTTCATACGGATGTAAGGAACCTGATTGTCCGTATTGTGCCGAAAAACTTTACCGCCACTGTCCTAACCGCCACACACTCGGTATCTGGAAAAAAGACGGTTGTTTCGCTGAATACATGACAATGCCGCTTGAGGTTTTGTTTGAAGTTCCGGACAATGTAACCGATGAACAGGCTGTTTTTGTGGAGCCGCTTGCTGCTGCATGCGAAATTACAGAGCAACTCCACATAAAACCGTTTGAAAAAGTTGTAGTCCTGGGTGACGGTAAATTGGGACTTATAACTGCCTTAACGCTCAACGCTCAGAATGTTGACGTAATTCTTGTTGGTAAACACCAGAATAAACTTGATATCGCAAAAGCACAAG
>CALUYR010000028.1 GCA_944325045.1 Candidatus Gastranaerophilales bacterium | reverse complement strand
TTCGACGGAATAAAATCATTTACAAGAACAGCGTCAATAACTTTTCTGCTGTTAGCATGTTTCATCAACGCCCGAATATGGTCTGATACTGCATAACCGTCAGTTTCCCCCGGCTGGGTCATAATGTTACATACATATATTTTTTTAGCGTCGGATGCAACTACTTCTTTAGAAATCTCATTTATAAGAAGATTTGGAATAACGCTTGTATACAAGCTGCCAGGCCCTAATATAATAAGATCTGCATTTTTAATTGCAATAATAACTTCTTCCAACGCCTTACAATTTTTAGGATCAGTGAATAAACGCTTAATTTTTCCATGAGCTTCCGGAATATTTGATTCTCCGCGGATTATGCGTCCGTCCTCCATCTCTGCGACAAGCTTCATATCATCCAGTGTTGAAGGCAAAACTCTGCCGCGAATAGACAATACATTAGAGGATTCCTTGACAGCCCTTACCATATCGCCGGTAATCGCGCACAGTGCAGTTAAAAACAAGTTTCCGAAGCTGTGCCCTTCAAGCCCTTCGCCGGACTTAAACCGATACTGGAATAACTTTGTAACCAAATCTTCATCATCTGCCAAAGCAGCTATACAGTTACGGATATCCCCCGGAGGCAGCACACCCATTTCCTCTCTTAATCTTCCGGAACTTCCGCCGTCATCTCCGACCGTAACAACTGCCGTAATGTTGTTTGTTATATGCTTAATCCCCTTAAGAAGCATTGATAAACCGGTTCCGCCGCCTATCGCAACTATTTTAGGGCCTCTGTTAAGTTTTCTTCTTCTGTACAAAGCTTCAAGTATAGTAGTATTTTCTTTCCCGTTATTTATGTCAAGTATAGAAAGATTGGTTTTCTGCCAACCCTTGAAGAATATCGCCGCCCCGAACATTACGACAGCAAATGCTATCCATTCGGTTGAAACCTTTGAGGCAAACTTTTTTATAAATTCCATTGTATAAAATATCGGTCTTATGTCACATAGAATAAGTAATCCCAAAACCATAAACACCGCACCGACAAATATCATTAAAAACCATCTCTTAACCTGCAAACCAGGTAAAAGCCAACCGGCGTCTTTAGGCATTTTCATACTATCTGTAAATCTTTTCATTATCGTATTTATCCTGAATTTTACTAACTAATTAATCAATCCATCCCGATTTATATGCATTTTTGTAATTAACCGGAACCGGTACAATTAAATCTTTCGACTGTTTAATTAATGCCTGGGCATTTTGAATTTTATTTGAAAAATGAATAGTATCGGCATCAATATAAGTTTTACCGCCTGCAATATTATCAATCTGGGAAGTTGCAAGGAAAGTTTTGAGTCTGTTTATTGAGGCAAATATATTTTCAACATCTTTTCTTGAAAAATCTATTGTCCCGTCAACATTATAATTTTTTTCAAGGTGAATTTCCTGGGCAATAGGAATATTTACATATTCACCGGTTTTCTGCGTAACTTCTCCGGCAGCGCCGTAATACACAAGCCATTGGGAACATTTTTTCACGGCTTTAGCAATGGCACAGGCAAAGTTAAAATCTTCGGCAGCCTGCTGGTACATAGCACCGTGAGGGCGAACGTGTTCTATTTCCAGCTTATATGTTTTTGCAAAAGACATCAATGCCCCGACCTGATAAACAACAAGAGCTTCTATTTCATCATCACTAAGCTGCATTTGGCGATATCCGAATCCCTGGATATCATGAAACCCAATATGTGCCCCGACAACCACATTTTTCTCTTTTGCTTTCAAAAGTGCTTCTCTTATTGACAAGGGATCTCCCGCGTGAAATCCGCAGGAAATGTTCACCGAACTTGCATAATCAAGAATGGAATATTCAGCATTATTTTTGTATATCCCGAAACTTTGTGCCAAGTCTATATTGAAATCAATATTTTCTATTTTATTACCAAGAGTCATACCAAATCTTTCTCTTTACAGTTTTCATCAATTAATTACAAATAGATTATACTTCCAAAAAAAATTAATGGAAGAATCTTTACATAAATTTTACAGACACATTATTACATGATATTTTCGAGCCCGTAAACAAAATCATTATGTTCAAACACGTATTTTACGGCGAGCAAAACACCCTGCATATAGCATTTTCGGTCCATAGAATCGTGTCTTATCTTAAATATTTGGCCGTCAGAGCCGAAAATAACTTCCTGAGAAGCAATATATCCCGGCATCCTCACTGAATGAATGTGAATTCCTGCGTATGAAGTTCCGCCTCTGGCACCGGTTATGGTTTCAGTTTCCGGGCAATTTCCTTTAGCAAAGTTATCATTTGCTTCCGACATTAAAAGTGCGGTTTTTATAGCTGTGCCTGAAGGCGCATCCTTTTTTTGGTTATGGTGAAGCTCAATTATTTCTGCATTATCAAAGTACTTTGAAGCTTGTTTGGCAAACATCATCATCAAAACCGCACCGGTAGAAAAATTCGGGGCAATAAGACAAGATGTGCTTTTTTCTTTTGACAGTCTCTTCAGGTATTCTATTTCAGAATCCTTAAGCCCTGTTGTTCCTATAACTGCACGTATCCCGTTATTTAAGCAGTATTTTACGTTCTCAAAAACAGACGACGGCTGCGTAAAATCTATAAGTACATCAATATTACAAGCCTTATGCGCCTCTTCAATGGATCTGTAAATATCATCACCTTCAATATCAATCCGCGCCGCAAGTTCTGTATCATTGCACTCACCTACCGCACGGCAAACCTCCTGCCCCATTTTCCCTAACGCTCCGCATACCGCAACTTTTATCATAATCCCTCTCTTTCTTTCCTATTTTGTAATTTAAATTGTAACACAGATAAAAACAAAAACTAGCCTCTTTACTTTGTAATAGGTTTAATATAAAATATTGTCTATAAAAAAGGGACATCTAATGGAAAATAATTTGAAGTATAAAAGAATCCTGATAAAAATCAGCGGGGAAGCACTTTTAGGGGAACAGCAGTTTGGAATTGACCAAAAACCGGTTCAGAAAATTGCTATGGAAATAAAAAAAGCAAGAGATCTAGGGGCACAAATAGCAGTAGTAGTCGGCGGAGGCAACATCTTCCGCGGGATGAAAAACAGTGCAAAACTCGGCATGGATCAGGCAAGCGGAGATTACGTAGGAATGCTCGCAACCGTGATGAACGCTATTGCACTCCAAAGTGCTTTCAATCAAATCGGAGTTTCCTGCCGCGTTCAAAGCGCTTTAGCCATAAATCAGGTAGCAGAACCTTATATCCGCCACCGCGCAATCAGACACCTCGAAAAAGGTCGTGTCGTCATTTTTGCCGCCGGAACCGGAAACCCGTTCTTTACAACAGATACCGCTGCTGCACTTAGAGCTTCCGAAATTAATGCCGAAGCAATGCTTATGGCTAAAAACGGCGTCGACGGAGTTTACACGGATGACCCGAAAACCAATCCGCAGGCTAAAAAATTAGAAAAAATTGATTATGATGACATCATAAAAAACGGACTCAAAGTTATGGATACTTCCGCCTGCGCTTTGTGTAAACAAAATAATATTCCTATTATTGTTTTCGATTTTGAAGAAGAAAACGGAATATCAAAAATTTTAAATTATGAAGAAATTGGTACTTATATTAGTTAGATTATAAAGAAAGAGGTTAAAATGTCTGAACTTTCAAGCGAAGCTTTAGAAGAATTATTTTTATTCGGCGAAGAAAAAATGGAAAAAGCTGTCAGCCAGCTAAAACGGGAATTCGGTTCTATCCGTTCAGGCCGCGCAAATCCGATGATTTTAGACAGAGTTATCGTAGAATATTACGGAGCGCCGACCCCTCTAAGACAAATGGCTCAGGTTACTGTCCAGGAAGGTACCACATTAGTTATTACACCCTATGACAAATCAATTCTTAAAGAAATCGAAAAAGCTATTATTAAAGCTGAAATCGGCATTACTCCTAACAGTGACGGAATTTGTATACGCCTTGCCTTCCCGCCTTTGACCGAAGAAAGAAGAAAAGAAATTGTCAAAGACGTTAAGAAAATCGGAGAAGAAGCTAAAGTAGCAGTAAGAAATGTCCGCCGCGATATGACCGATGACTTGAAAAAAATAGAAAAAGAACATAAACTGCCTGAAGATTCAGTTAAAGATAACCAGGATAAAATTCAAAAACAAACTGATAAATATACAGGTATTATTGATAGTTTAGTTTCTGAAAAAGAAAAAGAGGTTATGACCGTATAATGGAAGAAGAAAAACAAGGGCTGAATAAAAATGCCCAAAGAATGCTAACTGGCTTTTTGCTTGGAACAGTTGTTATGTGCTGCATAATTGTCGGGAAATTCGCAATTCTTGCAATGGTATTAACAATTATATTTCTGGCAACCAAAGAATATGTAAAAATACTTAAACATAAAGGTTTTTTCCCGAGTTTTAAGGTAATGATTCTGGCAGAACTTCTTCTTGCCTGGGTCGCTTATATTCAGCGTTTTGACCTTGTTGCACTTGTTCTTTCATTATGTTCAATCGGCTCATTTATGTGGGTGCTGTTTTGCGGCCGGCAGCCGTATATCGCTAATGTTGCAACCACGCTTTTAGGAATAGTATATTGCGGCTGGTTCCCTCTGCATTTAATATTCTTAAGGAATATGCACTGCGCAAGATTTGACAGCGGACTAGGATTTGTTGTACTTATGTTCACTTCAATTCTGCTTACGGATACGGGATGCTACTATGTGGGTACTAAATTCGGCAAACATAAGCTGGCTCCGGTTATCAGCCCGAACAAGACTATAGAAGGTTCTGTGGGGGGCGGAATTTTTGCCGTAATCGGAGCATTGATAATAGGGTATTTCTTTGGACTTGAATGGTATTTTTCTGTAATTGCCGGACTTTTGTGCACAGTATTTGCCCAAATCGGTGATTTATCAGAATCTCTTATAAAACGTGATGCAGGGGTTAAGGACTCCGGTCATTCCCTCCCTGGCCACGGCGGATTTTTAGACAGAACCGACAGCTTTATATTCACTATCCCGATGATGTATTACTACTGTTACTACTTCATTTTCCATAATAATCTTTTGACTGATTTTATTCATTTCTTAAGAGGGTTGTTTTAATGAAATGTATTTCAGAAAAATTGGAGCAAATCTTCGGGATTGCAACCGTAACTTCTGAAAACTATCAACACGCTCTTACGCACCCGTCTTATACAAAAGAAAAAGAACTTCCGTATAATGAGTGCTATGAAAGATTGGAATTTCTGGGAGATGCAGTTTTAAAACTTGCTATGTCAAAGATCCTATATAAAAGATACCCGGATTATGCGGAAGGAGAAATGTCAAAAATCCGTTCAATTATAGTTTCGGATAACATTCTCTCGCAGGTTGCCTCAAAAATCGGGCTTTGTGAATTAATTCTGGCAAGCCGGCATGAAGAAAAACAAGGAATAACAAAATTAGAATCTGTTTCTGCATGTGCGTTTGAAGCTGTTTTAGGCGCGTACTTTCTTGATGGAAAATTCAATGAACTTCTTACATTTCTGGAAAATACATTTAAGGATTACATAACAGAAATAGAAATGCATTTTGAGAAATATAATGCCAAGGCTATTTTGCAGGAATACACGCAAGGTTTAACCAAGGAAACACCGGTCTACAAACTCATAGAAACAAGCGGAGCCGATCATAACAAGACGTTTGTGGTGGAAGTTTCGTACCGCGGCAGAGTTGTTGCTGCAGGGAAAGGCAAATCCAAAAAAGAAGCCGAACAAAAAGCAGCTTACGAAGCTTGCCAAAAACTGGGAGTGTTGAAAAATGAGTAATGTAATCATTTCACCTTCAATTTTGTCTGCTGATTTTGCGAACCTGGAAAGAGACATTAAACGGGCTGAACTTGCAGGAGCAGACTGGCTTCATATTGATGTTATGGACGGGCATTTTGTTCCGAATATTACAATAGGAGTACCGGTTGTTGCCTCGATAAAAAAAATATCGCACTTGCCTTTGGATGTGCATTTGATGATAGAAAACCCCCAAAAATTTGTTGAGCCGTTTGTAAAAGCCGGAGCAGATATTCTTACATTTCACTATGAAGCTGTTGAACAGAATAAAATAAGTTCACTAATAAAATACATAAAATCCTTTGGGATTAAGGCGGGAATGTCGATTAAGCCTAAGACTGCCGTAGAAGAGGTGTCAGAACACTTAGCGGATTTGGATATGCTGCTTATAATGACAGTGGAACCCGGTTTTGGAGGTCAAAAATTTATGGAAGATTGCGCGGGGAAAATTCCGGCTGCCCGTGAAAAATTTCCGAAACTAATAATACAGGTTGACGGCGGTATAAATGCCAAAACCGGAAAACTTTGTACAGATTTGGGCGCAAATTCACTTGTTGCCGGCAGCTACATTTATAACTCCCCAAATATTACCCGGGCTGTTAATTCATTACGAGCGTAAATTTAGGGGAAATCTCATTTTTATGAATTTATAAAAATTCTTTCTAACACTGACAGTCAAGGATGTAGAATAGTTCAATCTAGCTGCTGAAATAGTCGCAGATTAATTTTTCTTTACGTGGAAAAAGTCTTATAACCTTTTCAGCAAGCTTATTTCTGTTTAAATCGTCCAACCTTTTTTTCAGGATTGCTTTTTCAATTACAACTTTGTTGTATAATTCGGAGCAGACAGCACTTTTATTCACGTGCGGCAATAATTTGTCAAGCTGAGCTTTTTTCTCTTTTATTGATTTGATTAGCTTTTTTTTCACTTTAAGAAAACCTCATTAAAATATGTCCGTATTTACTAAACCTTAAATAATCCGTTTCTGTATTATAAGGATAATATTAACTTTAAAATTTTAAATCGACTTTTTAGGTGATTTTATGCTTTTGCAAGAGATAAATCATACTCATAGCCTATTTTTAATGCATTAATATTCATAGGCAGCAAATTTTTTCTATGCGGCGGAATAACGTTTTCAAGCGCCTTAACCAAGCTGTCTGCATCAGTAAGGCTGCTGATATTTGCAAGGATACCGAGAGACAAAATATTAGTCATACGTACATTACCTAATTCATCAGCCAGCTTTGTCATTGGAGCAAAGAAATAATGTATATCGTTTCTTGATTGTATTTTATCAACCAAAGTTGAAATAGCAATCATCCAGCCGCCTTTTTTAACTTTTGGAAGAAAACGGTCAAATGATGCCTGATTAAGCGCAATAACAAAATCAGTTTCATTTTTATTAACAGAGCTGACGTCCTCGGAATCATTCATGACAATCTCGCAGTTAACAGTACCTCCGCGCATTTCAGCACCATAGCTAGGATACCAGGTGACATTTTTATTATCAAGCATAAATGCATTTGCAAGAACTTCCCCTGCCAACAGTACGCCCTGACCGCCAAAACCGGCGATTATAAAATTTTTTTCCATAATAATTTTTCCCTTAATTATTTTTTTCTGTAATGTCTTTATAAACTCCCGGAACAAAAACCGGCATCATTTCATCTCTTACACGCTGATGTGCTTGTTGAGGAGTTTTTTTCCAATTAGTCGGGCAAGTTGAGAGGATTTCCACAAAACTAAATCCCAAGCCCTTACTTTGGATTTCAAAAGCTTTTTTTATTGCGGCTTTAGCTTTTCTGATATTTGGCACTGTATCGAGAGACACTCTAACAGAATAGGCTGTTCCGTCGCATAACGCAACATGTTCGGCAATTTTTACAGGATAACCTTAATATTCAACATTTCTGCCGGTTGGAGAAGTTGTCGTAACCTGCCCGAGAAGCGTAGTCGGGCCAAGCTGGCCTCCGGTCATGCCGTAAGTTGTATTATTAATACATATTGCGGTAACGTTTTCCCCTCTCAGCGCACAATGCAGACTTTCGGCCATGCCGATCGAGGCAAAGTCCCCGTCACCCTGATATGTAAAAACAGTTTTATCAGGTCTGGCGCGTTTTACACCGGTAGCTTCTGCTAACGCTCTGCCGTGAGGGGCTTCAATAGTATCAACATCCAAAAAATCATAAAGAGTTACCGAACAACCGATTGAGGCAACGGCAATGGTATTTTCGCGCAATCCCAATTCATCAAGCACTTCCGCCACTAATCTGACTGCAACGCCGTGATCACAGCCCGGGCAGAACGAAAATTTTGAACCTTTTTTTATACTTTCAGGTATTTTAAATGTTTGAGTTAATGTTGTCATTTATAATTCTTCACTTTCTTTTTTAATTCTTTCAACAATTTCTTCAACAGAAGGCGGATTTCCGACCGGTCTGTTTAGCAATTCGACAGGGACTTTTCCGTTAACAGCGAGCTTAATATCTCTGATCATCTGCCCCATATTTATTTCAACAGATATGATTTTTTTAGCTGTTTGGGCAAGTTCTGCAATCCTTTTGGACGGAAACGGGTAGAGAGTTACAGGTCTTAAAAATCCTACCTTTAACCCGAGTTTACGGCACTGTTTCATAGCAGATTTAGTATTTCTTGCAGGCGAACCAAAGCTTACAAGAACAATATCAGCATCTTCAGTGTTAAATTCTTCCCATTGGGTTTCATTTTCTTCAATAAGCTTATATTTGGCATGCAGCCTTTTCAGAAATTCACATTGATCGTCTGCGCTAGGGGCATAAGATCTGATAACTCTGGCCGGTCTGCCTTTTGCACCACTTAAAGCCCAAGATGAATTATCAACTTCAGGATAAGGGTAATCTGTAAATTCAACAGGTTCCATCATTTGCCCAAGAAGTCCGTCAGCAAGAAGGATTGTTGGATTTTTATATTTATGTGCGAGGTAGAACGCTTTATAAGTAAGATCAACGCATTCCTGAACAGTAGCCGGCGCAAGAACAATAAGTTTGTAATCACCGTTGCCGCCGCCGACAGTTGCCTGGTTGTAATCTCCCTGGGACGGATAAATATTTCCAAGCCCCGGGCCGCCTCTCATAACGCTCACAAGAACAACAGGCAGCTCGTCTGAGGCTGCATAAGATAAAGCCTCCTGCATTAAAGATACAGCACAGGATGAAGATGAAGTCATTGCTTTTGCACCGGTTGAACAGGCGCCTATTACCATATTTATTGCAGCAAGTTCGCTTTCTGCAGAGACATAAGCCCTTTTAAGCTCCTGCATTTTCCCGCTCATAAATTCACCGATTTCACTCTGCGGAGTAATAGGATAACCGAAATAGCACTCACATCCGGCAATTACAGCCGCATTTGCTATTGCATAATTACCTTTGGTTAAAACTTTTTTGTTTGTTTTGGTTAAACATTCTGTCATAATTTTTTTATCCTTTGTATACTTCCGTTATAGCCATATCAGGACACCTTGTTGCACACATCGCACATCCAAGGCATTCCTTATCCGGGTCATTAAATTCCACTAAATGTACTCCGAGATTATTAACCTTATTCCCTATTTTTAATAATTTTTTAGGGCACTCGTCAATGCATAAATAACATCCCTTGCATCTGTTTTCATCAATTACAATATGACTCATTTCAAATCACCTCTTCTGTATGTCAAAAGTATTATAACACTTAATATAAATTTGTTCTCATTTTCTTTACATTTTAATACAATTCCTTAACATTTTGCTATATTCGCTATTGTTCTGCTAAAATATTATTGGGAAAATGTGTATTTTTTAAGGAAAAAATAAATGGCAGAAAAAGTTGAAGAAATTGCAGAACTAATAGAAGGTTTGAAACAGGAAAATGAAATTAATGCAGAAGATTTTACAAAGCTTCTCACAGACATAAAAGGGAAAATAGAAGAAATCCGTGATGATAAAACCGGGTTTGATACAGCTTCTGATGAGATAAAACAGCTGTTAAACAGCCGATTTCGTTCAGTAACTGACAAATTTGAGGAACTTGGTTTTGTTCTTGAAAGAATGACTGATCTGATAAACAGTGCAACTGATAATTCAGCAATTGCAGATGAGCTGAAAGTATTGTCAGATAACTTCAAATCAGGATTTGAATCTGTTGTAAACTACGCAAATAACGATGCTGACGCCAAAAATCTGCTTCTTGACAGGCTGACCTCTCTTGAAAATGCAGTAAATAACGGCGCAATGATTGAGGTTCTTAAGCACAGAACCGATGAACTTATAAAAGGTTACGAAAATTTTGTTTCAGATGCAAACCTGCGCCACGGAAATATGGTTTCTGCCATTGCGGACCTTAGAAATACTATTGAAGATTATTCTTCTAAAACAGCTTTCTTATGCAATTCTGTTGAAAGTTCGCTTGACTCCAACAGTCAAAAAATATCAGACCTTGAAGCAAGTGTTTCTTCAAATCTTAGCAATGTCAATTCAAAATTGTATTCAATCGGCGACGATTTGCAAAAAACGATTAATGACAGTTTTGAACATCTAAAATACCTGAGCAGTAATCTTTCTGAATATATGAACAGCAATTCGCTGGAGGTAAAAACTATTCTTGAATGTCTAAGGGCAAATGTTTCAGAATACTCCGAACATATAAAGGAAGAATTTGATGCATTTAATTCCGATATTACCCAGAAAATTGCCGACAGCTACAACATGCAAAGCGCAGATACTACGTCAGTGCTCCAAAATATAAAAGGACTTGAAGATATAATCGGACAAAAATCAAATGAATTTGAAACCTCTGTTTCCGACAAATTCGACAACATTCTTGAATATGTAAACACGTTTAAAGAAGCTGTATTGGCGTTAAAAGAAGATAACGAATCTTTCCTCGGGGCAAAATTAACTGAACTCGGGACAGCATTACAGTCTGCAATGTCAGATTACCAACAACTTCTTTCGGATGCCCGCGCCGAAGTTAAAACAACTGCCTCAGCCATTTGCGAGACAACAGAAAAACTTGTTGCACAATTCAGCAATGATAATATAGGTGAAATAAATTCCGCAAAAGAAGAGTTGTCTGCGATCGCTTCTTCAAACCTTGCAGATATTTCAGAGAAAATTGAGAAAGTAACTCAAAACATAACAGAGTTTACTACACTCACTGCCGGAAATTTGAGTGACTACCTTGCCTCTATTAAAGAACTGTTCATAGATTTCTCAAATAAAATTGAAGCCTCTCAAAATAAGGATGAAATTATAAGAAAAATCTCTGACCTGGAAATTTTAATGAATAATTCAGATCAGAGCAGAACTGCAAATTTTGAACATCTTACCTCGCTTATTAACGGGTACAAAAATGCACTTGAAGCCTTTATTGAAGATGCAGGAAAGTCTGAAGCCGTTTATTTGAAATCTTTGGAAGATCTCAAAATGGCAGTAGAAAACTCTGATAACAGCACATTAATCGAGAATTTGGAAATTCTGATTAACGAAAAAAGTAACGACAAGGATGATAAGTTATTATCAATAACCGATATTTTAAATGCTTACAGAGAAAAACTCGACACGCTCACAGAAAATCTTGAAATAATTAATACCGCCAATAACAGCGGCATATCAGAGATTAAACAGATTATACAGGAATCATTTGATAAAGAAGATTTTACGGCCGGAATAGAAAAACTCGCAAATGAAAAACAATCTGCAATAACTCTAAAATTTAATGAAATTGAAGAAATTTTGAATGATTACAAAACACTTATTGATAACCTCGCAGGCACCATAAAAAGCCAACAAGATAACTATGAAGGAAATTTTGCAGAACTGAAAAACTTCATAGAAAATTCCTCAGGGAAAGATGAAATCATCGAAAAAATCCAGGAATATATAGACGAAAAAAATACCGGAAATGATTTAAAATTTGATGATATTTCGGCACTTATAGAAGAATACAACAACAGCGTTACAGGATATAACAACTTTGTCCGCACGCAAAATGACGATATTTTAATGTCTTTGGAAGATTTGAAGTCATTGATTACCCAGTCATCAAATCTTGATGAAATTGCCCAAAGAATTGAATTTTTCATCAGTGAAAATGACAAAAAAAATGAAAAGACATTGGATGATTTAAGAGATCTTGTATCTGAATATAAAAATTCGGTTGAAAAGCTTGCAGGAGATATTCAGGCACAGTCAGTGAGTACTTTATCGGAAATTGAAGAACTTAAAACATTCGCCTATGACGTGCTGCCGCGGCAAACATCATTGGATATTCTGTCAGAACTGGTAAACAGCAAAACTTTAGAATATAAAACTTCATTGTCAGATGAAATTGCCGGAGTGAAAAGCTCCATACAAAATATTATAGAAAATATAAAATCAGCACTCCCTGCTAGTGATAATTATGAAATTATAAACAAAATAAACGGTCTTGATCTTCAGTTGAGCGATACAGCCCAAAATTATGAACAGGCACTTGCTGTTCTGGGCAGTAAGCTTGGAGAATATGTGGAAGTGTCTGAAAAAATTGCCTCAGATACAAATTCCAAACTGGATTTATCTATCAGTGAGTTCGCGGGAATAAGATCAAAATTTGAGGAATTATCACAAAAATTAACAACACTTGT